>NZ_JBSYHW010000053.1:0-18809 GCF_056108345.1 Cyanobium sp. NIVA-CYA 375
ACGCCGCCGGCATCGATCCGGAATTAAACGAAGCCGGTGCGATCGTCCCCGGTATTGGCGATGTGCAAAAAAGATTGTTTGGGGGCACGGTTCTGGATGATTTGCCAACCCCTGCCTAGGATTATTTAAGAGAGCACGTAACCGATGGGCGATTACAACGGCAGTTCCACCGCTGGTCGCAATTCGAGCCTCAGCGTGCTGGCCGGTGCCGTTATTGGTGCTGCTGGCCTGGCCTGGTGGTTGCTGGCTGAGGCTGAGCGCCGCCGGCACAATGGCCGACCGACTCGGGCTACTGGAATCGCCGCCGCGTCGGTGGTCTCCGGCTCGGAGCGTGACCTACACGATCGCGTCCATGAACTCAACAAGGCAATTGACGACGTGCGCCGTCAATTGGAGACCATGGCCATCAAGGACTGAGGCTTTTCCCCAGCCTGGTCGGTGGGTAGGTTTCTTCGAGCTCGACCCGCCACCATGCTCCGCTCCGCCGCGATCACCCAAGGCATCCAGCGATCCCCCAACCGCGCCATGTTGCGGGCAGTGGGGTTTGGTGATGGAGATTTCGACAAGCCGATCATCGGTATCGCCAACGGCTACAGCACGATCACGCCCTGCAACTTGGGGCTAAATGAGCTTGCTCAGCGCGCCGAAACTGCAGCCCAATCAGCCGGTGCCATGCCCCAAATGTTCGGCACCATCACGGTGAGCGATGGCATCTCGATGGGCACCGAGGGAATGAAGTATTCCCTGGTTAGCCGTGAGGTGATCGCCGATTCGATTGAAACTGCCTGCAACGCCCAAAGCATGGATGGCTTGCTGGCAATCGGCGGCTGTGACAAGAACATGCCCGGCGCCATGCTCGCCATGGCACGCATGAATATCCCCTCGATCTTCGTGTACGGCGGCACAATCAAGCCCGGCCGGCTCGGCCCCTGTGACCTCACCGTGGTGAGCGCCTTTGAAGCGGTGGGTCAGTTTTCCGGTGGTCGCATCGACGCGGCCGAGCTGCTGGCGATTGAGAAGAATGCCTGCCCCGGCGCGGGCAGCTGCGGTGGCATGTTCACAGCCAACACGATGAGTGCCGCCTTTGAGGTGATGGGGTTGAGCCTGCCTTACAGCTCCACCATGGCGGCTGAGGACCCGGAGAAAGCAGAGAGTGCTGACCGCAGCGCAGCGGTTTTGGTTGATGCACTTAAGGCAAATATCCGGCCTAGTGATCTACTTACTCGTAAGGCCTTCGAAAACGCGATCAGCGTGATAATGGCGGTGGGTGGCTCTACCAACTCCGTGTTGCACCTTCTGGCCGTAGCCCGCACCGCCGGAGTACCGCTAAGCATCGACGACTTTGAGATGATCCGCCAGCGGGTGCCAGTGATCTGCGATCTCAAGCCCAGTGGCCGCTACGTGACCGTTGACCTTCATCAGGCTGGGGGCATCCCCCAGGTAATGAAGTTGCTGCTCGATGCGGGCTTACTACATGGCGATTGCCACACCATCGAGGGCAAAACCCTGGCGGAGGTGTTGATAGATGTTCCCTCCCAGCCCTCCTCAGACCAAGACGTGATCCGTCCACTGAGCAATCCTTTGTATCCAAAGGGGCACCTAGCGATCCTTAAGGGCAATCTCGCTGAGGAGGGAGCCGTGGCCAAGATAAGTGGTGTTAAAAATCCTGTAATTACTGGGCCCGCACGGGTTTTTGAAAGTGAGGAGTCCTGCCTGGCGGCAATCCTCGACAAGCAGATCAATCCTGGCGATGTGATTGTGGTGCGTAACGAGGGCCCGGTGGGTGGCCCTGGCATGCGGGAGATGCTCAGTCCCACGGCGGCGATCGTGGGGCAGGGCCTGCTCGATTCGGTGGCCCTGATCACGGATGGCCGCTTTTCAGGAGGCTCCTTTGGTCTGGTGGTGGGTCACGTTGCACCCGAGGCTGCCGTTGGCGGCACCATCGGTCTTGTTGAGGAAGGGGACAGCATCACGGTGGATGCCATCAAACTGCTGATCCAGCTCAACGTGCCAGATGCGGAGCTCTCTCGCCGCAGGGCCGCCTGGGTTAAGCCAGAGCCTCGCTACCGCACCGGTGTACTTGGCAAGTACGCCCGTCTGGTCGGTAGTAGCAGCAGGGGTGCCGTCACCGACGAGATCTGATTTCAGAGGTAGATACCAGCTTTAATCCATCGGTACCAGCAGGGCCCTTAGCCTCCGCGCTAGGGCCTCAAGGGGGGCTCCATCTGCTGGACGCTCACAGCGGAGCCCGGATTCAGGCTCCATCCACACCGGATGGCTTCCCTGCCAGAGCAGCGGCCGTTGATGGTCGTGGCACCAGGCCAGGGTGAGGTTGAGGTCGTTGCCACTGCGATAGATCTCCAGTTCGAGATCGGCGGCTGGGTAGCGCTCCCCATCCGCCTGCCTGGCTTCCAGTCGCAGACAGCAATCGTCGCAGCGCTGGCTGTCACCAAGCGGCAATACGGCGTGGCTCAGAGGCTTCCGGCAGAGATCGGCAGCAGCCGCCACCAGCTGCTGCAGGTTGGTGTTGGCTAACTCAGGGGTAGCCACGGACGCCGCGCAGTTCTAGGTGAATTGGGCCAGCACGGAAGCCAGCGTTAAGCCCGCCATCATCGGCAAAACGCGAATGCAGAAGCTGAAGCCGGGTAATCCGGCTTGGGTCAAAGTGCAGGGGGAGGCCCACCGGTTTTGCGCGCACTGAGGCGCGTAAGTCCGCAAAAGGAATCCGAAGCAGGCTGGGGCCTGCGGACTCCGTAGCGAATTCGATCACCCAGCGCAGGCCCCCCGGGATCAAGTTGGTGAGGCCGGCGAGGCCGTCGGCGCAAGCAACCGCCAGTTTGAAGCGTCTTCCATCACCCAGCAGCTCAATTTCGAGGCCCTCACAGCTGGAGAGATCGAGGGGGGGTGAAAATAGGGGCGAGCGGCAACTGATGAAGCCGCCTCCCTCCTCAACGAGCGTGCCTTCAAACTCCAGCCCCGTTGAGGCAATCCGGCAGTTGCCCTGGCTGCGTCCACCCATCACCGTGTCATTGAGAGCATGCCAGCCACTGAAGCCGTCGCCGCTAGCGATGGGAATCACGGGCGAACTCCAGCTGCTGCAGCTTGGTCAGCAAATATCAGCACCTCACTGGCAGGCTGCACCAGCTTGGCTGGGGTGCGCAGGGGCGATTCTTCCGGATCGAGTAAACGTTGAAGTGCCTGCACCTTGCCGGCGCCGCTCACCAGGAAGACCACCCGCCGCGCCGCTGAAAGGGTGGGGGCCGTAAGGCTGACCCGGGGCAGACCCTTGCCTTCCCCCAGGGTTACGGAGCGGTCCCGCACCGCCGGTGCAGCGGTACCGGGAAACAGCGAGGCGGTGTGACCATCGTCGCCGAGGCCGAGCAGCACCACGTCCAGTACTGGCGGGAAGTCGCCGCACAGCTGTTGCAGCAGCTTTGCGTAGGCTGCAGCTCCTTGTTCCGGGCTGGCGAGCTGGGTGGGAACCGCATGCAAGCTGGCTTTGCTACCGGGGAGCTCCGCCATCAAGGTTTCCCTGAACATGCGGGCGTTACTGGAGGGGTCGTCGCTTGGCACCCAGCGCTCATCGCCGAGCAGGACATCGACCCGATCCCAGGGCAGGTGTTGCTGACCAAGGAGTCGATAGGTCGCCTTCGGTGTCTCACCGCCGGCCAGTGCTATCTGGGCGCGATCGCGCTGGGCCAATACCTGATCAAGCTCTGAGGCCAGGGCTTGGGCCGTTTGACGGGCGAGCTCAGCGGCCGACTCAGCCACCACAAGGCGATAGCGAGTGGTGGAGACTGGAGTGATTGGGGTCATTGGTTCAGTCCAGCCACTCGGTGTGGAAGTTGCCAGGCTTGTCGACCCGCTCGTAGGTGTGGGAGCCAAAGCAGTCGCGCATGGCCTGCACCAGGTTTTGGGGTAGGCGGGCGCTGCGGTAGCTGTCGATGTAATCGAGGGTGCTGCTCAGGCAAGGCACGGGAATACCCGCCAGGGCCGCGCCGGCAACCACCTGCCGCAGCCCCGGCAGACGCCTGTTGATCTGCTCGGCAAACCAGGGGTCGAGCATCAGGTTGGCCAGGCTGGGGTTGGTGCCATAGGCATCTTGGATTCGCTGTAGCAAGCGGGCCCGGATGATGCAGCCCCCTTTCCAGATCTGGCCGATAGCCGAAAAATTGAGGTTGTAATTGTGGAGTTTTGAGGCTTCCTGCAGCAGGGCCATGCCCTGGCCGTAGCTGACGATGCAGGCAGCAATGCAGGCATCGCGCAGGGGAGCCATGTCATCTGCAGCAGTGCCCAGATTGAAGCTGTGGGCGGCAGGCTCTGGCAGCAGGGCGCCCGCTTCGAGTCGCTCAGGGCGCAGCGAGCTCAGCACTCGGGCATTAAGGGCGGCATAGATGGTTGGCACGGGTACACCCATCTCCAGGGCACTCACCACGGTCCAAAGACCAGTGCCCTTCTGGCCTGCTGCGTCAACGATCGCCTCAACTAGATCAGCACCGGTTTCGGGGTCCTTGGTGCGCAGGCAGACCTCCGTGATCTCCACCAGGAATGAGGCCAGCTCCTCGGTTTGATTCCAGCTGGCTAGGACGTCGGCCATCTGGTCGCCGTTCAGTCCGCCAACCCGCTTCATCAGGTCGTAGGCCTCAGCCAGGATCTGCTCAATGCCGTATTCGATGCCGTTGTGCACCGTTTTGACGAAGTGGCCAGCGCCACCGGGGCCGATGTAGGTGACACAGGGACCATCGTCGACCTGGGCTGCCATCTTGCGCACCAGCGGTTCGATGGCGTCATAGGCCGCCTTGGTGCCACCGGGCATCATGCTCGGACCCTCCAGGGCCCCTTTGGCGCCACCGGAGACGCCCATGCCGATGTAGCCGAAGCTCTTGCTCTCTAGCTCGGCAACGCGCCGTTCCGTATCGGCGTAGAGAGAATTGCCTCCGTCAATCAGCAGGTCACCCTCCTCAAGGAAGGGTGAGATTGCCGCAATCGTGTCGTCAACGGGCTGGCCAGCCTTGACCATCATCAAGATGCGGCGTGGACGCTCCAGGGTCGCCACGAACTCCTCAAGGGTCGCGGCACCAACGATGTCCTTGCCGGCGCCACGACCTGCCAGAAACTCATCGGTTTTGGCCTTGGTGCGATTGAACACAACGGAGGAGTAGCCGTTGCGCTCAGCATTGAGGACGAGGTTTTCCCCCATCACTCCCAAACCGATCAGGCCGAAATGCGCCTTACCCATGACTGAATTTGAAGCTTTTGGCGACAGTGTGGCGAAGCGTGCTGGTCAGCCCAGGCATCCGTCACAACTTGGTGGCAAAGGTGTCAGCAACTCCTGGTTTTTGGCCTGACACAGCGGCAGCTTCCCCTGCTCAGATCACGGTGCCGTCAGCGATGGTGCCATTTTTGACAACTACCACGATGCCGTTGCGGATGTAGAAATTGAGCTCAGGCCGGTCAGCTTCCTCGACGTGGTCCTTGTTGACGATCGTGACGTTGTTACCGATCCGCACGTTCTTGTCGAGGATGGCCCGTTTAACGGTGGTGCCGCTGCCTACACCCAGGGGGATGCCCCCACGCTCCCGCAGTTCTAGGCGCTCCTCGGAAGACTCGAAGTAGTCGGCTCCCATTAGCAATGTGTCCTGGAGCACCACCTCATCTTCAACGCGGGAGCGCACACCCAGTACGCAGTGGTGAATGCTGCAGGCCTTGAGCAGGGAGCCCTCACCGATGATCGAGGCGGTTACCTGGGCGTCCTGCAATTTGCTGGGGGGCAAGTAGCGGGGCCTGGTGTAGATCGGGAACTTCTCGTCGTAGAAGGAGAAGGCCGGGTTGGGTTGATCGGTAAGCGCCAGGTTGGCTTCATAGAAGGCGCCTATAGTACCAATGTCCTCCCAGTAGTCGTCAAAGAGGAAGCTCTGGAGCCGGTCACCGCGGGCCAGGGAGGCGGGGATGATCTCCTTGCCAAAGTCCGTGGAAGTGGGGTTGCTGCTCAGCAGGTCAAAGAGGGTGTCGCGGCTGAATACATAAATGCCCATCGAGGCGAGGTAGGGGCGCTTGGCTGCCTCCTCCGCCGAGAGGCCAAGGGCTTGGGTGTCGACTCGCATCGTCTCAAGCTCCGCACCCTTGGGCTTCTCGCGAAATTCTTGGATACGGCCATCACTGCTGGTGCGCATCAGGCCAAAGCCTTCGGCTTGAGCGGGGTCCACTGGCAAGGCACCCACAGTGAGCTGGGCGCCGGTGTCGATGTGGTGTTGAACAAAACGGCTGTAGTCCATCCGGTAGAGCTGGTCACCGGAAAGAATCAGGTAATGGTCCACGTCCCATTCGTGGAACAGCCACTGGTATTTGCGAACTGCATCCGCCGTGCCCTCAAACCAGCTTGGGCTTTCTGGGGTCTGCTGGGCTGCCAGTACCTCCACAAAGCCTTGGCCAAATCCAGCCGAAAGGTTGTAGCTCATCGTCAGGTGACGATTCAGCGACGCACTATTGAACTGGGTAAGTACATATATTTTGTTAATTTCCGAATTGATGCAATTGCTGATTGGAATATCAATTAGCCTATATTTACCTGCCAGTGGCACGGCTGGCTTGGCCCGCATTTTTGTCAAAGGGTAAAGGCGGGTACCAGCACCGCCTCCCAAAATTATCGCCAGTACACGCTTCATAAATCCTGCTACTAGCGGGTCTCGGGGCTGACCGTACTTGAGCGTCCTGCTGTTGGGCGAGCCTTTTGATCCCCTGCGGCACGAACTGTTGCAGTGCCCAATGCCGGGGCTGGTTCAAGGCTCTGGCGGACGCTCCTGCAGTTCAAACAGATCCTCCAGGACTCTCATGGCGCTGTGTCGCTGCTGGCGCGGTTGGGGGGCCCGCAGGTTGGTAACAGGGGTGTGCAGGATCTTGTTGATGATGCCCTTGCTGAGGGCTTCAACCACCTTGCGCTCCCGGGCTGAAAGGTCTGGACCCATGCGGCTTAGGGCCTTCTGGAGCTCCTGCTCACGGATGTCTTCAAGCTGGCGCCTTAGCCGGTTTACAACGGGCACAGCTTCAAGCCCGTCCCACCATTCCAGGAAGGCACGAGACTCCTCCTGCAGCAGCCCTTCAGCCTCAACCGCCATCTCGCGCCGAGCTTCCTGGTTGCGATTAACCACCTCCTGCAGATCGTCCACGTCATAGGCCTGAACACCGGGCAGACCAGCCGTATCTGCCGAGATGTTGCGAGGCACGCCGATGTCCACCAGCATCAGGCTGGAGCGGCGATTCAGCCCGCTAAGGCGCTCCGCCGTGATGATCGGAGTCTCAGCGGCGGTACTGGTGAATACCAGCGAGCAGGTGCTGAGGCAATGGTCCAGGTCGTCGAGGGGGCGGCACTGGATAGGTAGGGCTGGGAAGTCTGCCGCTAGTAGCTCCGCCTTGCTCACTGTGCGATTAAGCAGAACCAAGCCCCTGCAGCCCTTGGCCTGAAGGTGCTGCAAAAGCAGACGTGCCATGCGGCCCGCTCCCACCACGGCCACCTGCTCTTGATCCAGAGGCACCAGCTCATCGAGGTCCCGGGCCTGGCCTACCTTCAACTGGGCCAGCTCTACAGCCGCTGAACTGATCGAGACAGCGCCAGTACCAAGGTTGGTTTCGGTGCGCACCCGCTTGCCGGTGCTAACCGCCTGGGTAAGCAGCCGATTGAGGATTGGCCCAACGGAGTGGTGCTCCTGGCCAAGCCGAACCATTTTTTTTACTTGAGAGAGGATTTGCCCCTCCCCAAGAACTAGGGAATCGAGCCCTGCTGAAACCCTCAGCAGGTGGCTGATTGCCTCCTCGTGGTGAAAGGTAAATAAATGTGGAGCGAGCTGCTCTACTGCAAGGCCGGAGTGTTGGCTCAGAAAGGCACCAACAGCAGAAATTCCCTGCTCTGGATGGCGGAGCAGGGTGTAGATCTCCAGCCGATTGCAGGTGCTGAGGATAGATGCTTCTAGCACTTGGTCGTCGGCCCGCAGCTGCTGCAGCGAAGCCTCCATGGTTTGTTCCGGGATGCTGAGGCGCTCCCGGATCTCCACTGGAGCCGTGCGATGACTGAGGCCGACGACGGCAATGTGCATGGAGGCAGGCTGGGGTGCTCGGACTGTGGCGGGCGTCAGCTCAGCGCGATGCTCTGGGCTCCATCCTTCATATGGATGGTATTGGTAAAGCGAGCGGTGTTGTCCAGGTTGCTGATCACCAGGGAGCTGGTGCGGGTGCAGTCCTTCTCAAACTTGACGCCGTGGAACAGCAGGCCATCGGTGATGCCGCTGCCGGCGAAAACAACGTTTTCACCAGAAGCAAGCTCCTCTGCTTCGTAGATCTTGTCGACGTCGGTGATTCCCATCTCGTTGAGACGGGCGATGTTGCCTTCCTTGGTGTAGTCGGCCCACTCAGATGTCTGAGCAACGGCCGGGTCGTACACGAGCTGGCCCTGGAAGTGACCGCCAAGGGCGCGCATAGCTGCGGCGGAGATAACCCCTTCTGGGGCAGCGCCGATGCCCATCAGGCAATGGGTGCCGGTGCCTGCAAAACCGCAGGCGATGGCAGCCTGAACGTCGCCGTCCGAGATGGGTTGAATCCTGGCGCCAGTGGCCCGGATCTCGGCGATCAGATCCTTGTGACGAGCGCGGTCCATCACGACGATGGTGAGTTCGCTGGCGGCAAGACCAAGGCACTCGCTGAGGATTTGGATGTTCTCGGTGGCCGACTTACGGATGTCCACCTTGCCCTTGGCGGCAGGGGGCGCAGCCAGCTTCTTCATGTAGAAGTCGGGAGCGTTGAAAAGTCCACCACGATCAGAAGCAGCCAGCACTGCCATAGAGCCGCGCTGGCTGTTGGCGCAAAGGTTGGTGCCTTCGCAAGGATCAACGGCAAAATCGACGCCGGGGCCGGTGCCACTGCCTACTTCCTCACCGATGTACAGCATGGGAGCTTCATCGCGCTCGCCCTCGCCGATAACAATGCGGCCCTGCATCTGGATAAGGCCCATGCGGGTGCGCATGGCCTCCACGGCTGCAGCGTCAGCTTCATCTTTTTTGCCCAAGCCGGTCAGTTCGGCAGAGGCGATGGCAGCTTGTTCAACGACCTCGAGAATTTCCTGGATGAGGGTGCGATCCACGGTGATCCGGCAGGGGAATGGGCTTCAGTAATGGCGTCGGCCGGGCGGGACACGGGGTCAGAATCCTGATGCTGCCTGGCCTTTCGAACATGAAGCGGCCGTAACTGTATCAGTGCCCGCGGCCATTGAACCCAGGAGCTTCTCAGGTCTTGTCTGCAGACCAGTTCCTACAATCCAAACCCCCCGAGCGGTAGGCCCAGCATGAGCACCAAATCCCTGGTGATCTCCCCATCCATTCTGTCCGCCGATTTCTCCCGTCTAGGCGACGACGTGCGTGCTGTCGACCAAGCTGGTGCCGACTGGATCCACGTTGATGTGATGGACGGTCGGTTTGTACCGAACATCACCATTGGACCCTTGATCGTGCAGGCATTGCGGCCCGTAACCACCAAGACCCTCGACGTTCACCTAATGATCGTTGAGCCCGAGAGATATGTAGCCGATTTCGCCAAGGCTGGCGCCGACATCATTTCGGTTCAGGTTGAGGCATGTCCCCACCTGCATCGCAACCTTGCCCAGATCAAGGATCTTGGCAAACTCGCTGGTGCTGTGCTCAACCCCAGCACCCCTTTAGACACGCTGGACTACTGCCTGGAGCTCTGCGATCTGGTGCTGATCATGAGTGTAAATCCTGGTTTCGGTGGTCAGAGCTTCATCGACAACCAGGTTGAAAAGATTCGCGACCTGCGCCGCATGTGCGATGAGCGGGGCTTGGATCCGTGGATTGAGGTGGATGGCGGCATCAAGGCTGAAAACGCCTGGAAGGTAATTGAAGCGGGCGCCAATGCCATAGTTAGCGGTTCTGGTGTGTTCAACCAGCCCGATTACGCGAAGGCAATCACTGGCATCCGCAACAGCAAGCGTCCGGTGGCTGTTGCCGCCTGAGCAAAATTACAAGTCCAGCGCACCTTTGCGCTGGACTTGTTTTTAGCCCGAACTTTTGGCGTTGGGTATTTCCGGTTTATCGATTCCCGAATCAGCTGTCAAAAAACCAGCCGTAGCTGTGTAGGCCAATGCCCAGTAAGTTCACACCGATGTAGCAAACAACGATTACTACCAAACCGGCTGCAGCCACCAGAGCTGGTTTACGGCCCTGCCAGCCACGGATCAGACGCGTATGCAGATAAGCGGCGTAGACCAGCCAGCAGATCAGAGCCCAGGTTTCCTTCGGATCCCAACTCCACCAGCTGCCCCAAGCTTCGTTGGCCCAGACAGCGCCACTCACCAGGCCTACCGATAGAAGCAGGAAGCCCACAGTGATCGTGCGGTAGCTGAGCGAATCGAGTTGCTCAACCGCGGGCATGGCCACGCTGCTCAGTTGCAGCTGGGGGGTGGCCAGTTGGGCCTGGCGATAGCCACCACTACCGATGGAGCTGCTGCGTAGTTCCAAGGTGTTTTGCCGGTCGGTGAACAGCACCGCCAATGACAGCAAGGATCCCACCAGTAGGGCCGCGTAGCTGATCATGATCACGCTGACGTGCATCACCAGCCAGCTGGAGCGCAAGGCAGGCACCAACGGCGAGGCCTCCTGGAGCCGATCAGGTAGGGCGAAGCTGGCAAACGCCACACAGCCCAGTGCCATGGGGGTTGCCGCAGCAGGAACGAGCGGCGAGGGCCAGCTGCGTTCCACCAGCAGCTGGGTGAGGGTGCAGGCCCAGGCAAGAAAGCAGAGGGATTCGTAGAGGTTGCTGATCGGGAAATGGCCAGAATCCCACCAGCGCAGCACCAGTTGGGCCGTCAGGCAGAGATTGGCTCCGGCAACTAGAAGGCGGACGGCCGTGCTTGATCTGCCACCGCTTAGGGACCAAAAGGCCAGCGGCAGGGCAATCAGTAGCAGGGCAAACGCCGTCAGACCCAGGCCAAGCACCGGATCGTTTAACAAGGCGGGCACGGGCATTGGCTCGATATGACGTCAGTTTGGCGAATGGCCGGCTCTGTCAGCGGCTGGCCTGGCGCAACAGATACATGCCGCCACCCAAACCGATCACCACCGGCAGCCAGGCGGAAAAATAAGGGCTAAGTGTGCCCTTGACCCCGAGCGAGCTGAAAACAAAGGCCACCAGGTAGTAGCCAAAGATCAGCAGCACGCTTAGCCCGAAGCCCTGGCTGCGGCTGCGGCGTGAATGGGGACGTACCCCCAGGCTGCTACCGATCAAGCCAAACACCAGGCAGACAGCAGGAAAGGCGAATTTTTCTTGGATACGCACACGTAGTTTGCGGGCGCCCTGCAAATCACTCGCCTCCCTGAGCAGTCGCTCAGCTGTGCGGGCCTGGCCAATCGTCATTGAATTGGAATCCTTCGGCAATTTGGCTATCTGCAGGGGCTGGCTACCAAGGGGATAAAGGTAGCGGTCGAAATCGGCTGAGGTGGTGGAGCTCTCCGATCCTTCAGTGACCCCAAAGACATGGCCATCGAGGAATTCCCACTGGGCATCTGCCTCGCTCCAACGTGCCCGATCGGCACTGAGCAGCAGCCGTTGATCCCGCCGGGAAAGATCAAGCAGGGTGACCCGCTCCATCACACCTTTGTTAAAGCGTTGGGCATAGAAAAAGTGAGTTAGGCCCCGCTCTGAGCTGCCATCGGCCGCCTCTATCTGACCATATTTTGAAAACATGACGTTGTCCTTTTGCTCGCCAGCCACAGCCCTGCCAATCGCTCGATTCAGGGTGTTTTTTGCTTCAAACAAGGTGCGCGGCACGATGGCCTCGTTGAAGGTGAATGTGAGCATTGTCATCACCAAGGCGATGGCAACGGCGGGCAGCACCATTCGCCAAGTGGCCACGCCCACACTGCGCAAGGCTGTGAGTTCACTGTTGCTCGAAAGCTTCGAGTAGGTCAGCAAGGTAGCCATCAGCGTGGCCATCGGAAACGAGAGGACCAGAAAGGAGGGCATTTCCAGCAGCAGCACCCGCACGGCCACATCGAGGGGCAACCCCGACTCCGCCACCCTACGCACCAGCTCAAATACGGCACCCACAGAGAGTGATACTGCGGTGAAAGCAGCTACACCGAAGATCAGTGGGCCGATCAGCTCAGCTAATAGCCAGCGATCCAGCAGGGGCAACTGGCGCCATGGGCCCAGCAGCTGCTGGCGTGCTCGGTGGGTCCAACTCATAGCCGGAAGGATTCTCCTAGGTAATGGCGACGGACTAAGGGGTCTGAACCCACCTGTTCGGAGCTGCCAGAGGCCAGGATCGAACCCTCCGAAAGGATGTAGGCCCGATCGGTAATCGCCAGGGTCTCACGCACGTTGTGGTCTGTAATCAGCAGCCCCATGCCCCGCCCCTTCAGCTGGTGGATCAGCTGCTGCAAATCCGACACCGCGATCGGGTCTACCCCGGCAAAGGGCTCGTCTAGCAGCAGGTAGCGAGGTCCCTCGATACCCACCGCCAATGCCCGCGCAACCTCGCAGCGCCGCCGCTCTCCGCCGGACAGCTGATATCCCTTGCGGTGTTGAAACTCTGTGAGGTGAAAATCCTCGATCAGGCTATTGAGGCGCTGGCGCCTAAGCTCATGCGGCGTAGCACTTTCCTGCAAGGCCAGGCTGAGGTTGTCACGTGCAGTCAGCTGACGAAACACGCTGGGCTCCTGCGGCAGGTAGCCAATGCCCAGACGGGCCCGTTGAGGCATGGGCAGGCTCTCGATCGCAATGCCATCCATCGACACCTGACCTGAGTCGGGGCGCAAGAGACCTGTCACCAGGCCAAAGGTGGTGGTTTTGCCGGCCCCGTTAGGCCCAAGCAGACCCACAACTTCGCCTGGCTCCAACTGCAGCGATACGTGGTTGACCAGCAGCCGGCCGCCAATGGCCAGCGCCACATCGACAAGCTCCAGGCTCATGGCTGCAGACCTGGATTTGGCACAGGCGCATTGAGCCGGTAATGGGTAATCACCTGTTCACCGGCTGCGGGCTCAGCAACGATGCGCTCGCTCTCGACCAGATAAACCAGCTTTTCAGCTCTGATGCTGTGACCCGTCTCCTGAATTACATCAACGTCACCGCTAAGCACCACCCTGCCCTCTCGAGTGAAGTACTGGGCTTGGCGTGCTGTGGCCACCACCCGTTGGTCGGGGTAGACGATCCGAACGTTGCCGGTTGCGGTCACAACCCCCGTGCTGTTGTCAGCTTTTTGCAGGTCGGATTCAATTGTTACCAGACCGCTGGTGGGGGTCACTATGGCGGGGGCTGCAATCGCTGGTTTGAACATTGCCGCTGGACCTAGTGACAGTGCCGCCAGGGTTAGGGGCACGGCTGCCAGCCGCAGGGGAAATGAACGCAGAAGGAGTAGGACCAACAGCGGGGTCTTATGAATGCGTCTATTCAATTTACATAGCGGTTAAAGGACTGTACCTCGAGCAATTTGGGCAACTCCAGGCCCTCAAGGGATTTCTGGTACTGCAATGCCTGCAAGCGCTGCATGGCGCACTTGCCCAGAGCTACTAGATCAAGATTGAGGGCATCAGGTGGACAAGCTTTAAGGCGGCCAACGCCCTCCCCCATCAGGATTGTGGCGCCGCGAATGTTGCCCTGTTCCAGGTGGAGTTCAGCCACTGCAATTTGCAGAATTCCTTGCAAAACCGGCCTCATGCCCCCTGCAGTTTCATGCCAGAGGGCTTCAAAAGAGTCATGGCAGGCATACCATTCCCCGCTGTTAAACAAGTCAACAGCTTCTCTCAAGCGGTGGTCAGCCAGCAGGTCTTGTTCTTCAGTTAGGCCCAGCTTCTCTGGATCAAGGGGCACCGTTCAGCGCTTGGCGGCTTTTTTGGAAACCAGCTTGCGCAGACGGATTGATTCAGGTGTGACCTCGAGCATTTCGTCGGGTCCAATGTATTCAAGGGCCCTCTCCAGGGTCATTTGGATAGGTGCTTGGAGCGTGTCAAGCACCTCGGCGCCGGCGGAGCGGATGTTGGTTACCTGCTTGGCCTTACTAACGTTGAGTTCGAGATCTGGCGGTCGATTGTGTTCACCGACGATCATCCCCTTGTATACCTTGGTGCCTGGGGTAATGAAGAACTGGCCGCGATCTTCAGCACCTTTGAGTGCATAGAAGGTGGCTGTGCCCTCCTCAAATGCAATCAAAACGCCATTACGACGGTTGTCCATTTCTCCCTGCATGGGCCTGTAGTCAAGGAAGGAGTGGCTCATAATTCCTTCGCCCCTAGTGGCGCGGATGAATTCGCCACGGAAGCCAATCAGGCCCCTGGCAGGAACCACAAACTCCAGCTGGGTGCGGCCATCGTTGGTGTTCTCCATGTTCTGCATCTCGGCTTTGCGCATGCCAAGCTTCTCGATGCAGGATCCAACAGACTCCTCGGGCACATCAAGCACCAAAGTTTCGTAGGGCTCCGACGGGGTGCCATCAATGGTGCGGAAGATCACCTGGGGCTGGGATACCTGAAACTCATAGCCTTCACGGCGCATGGTTTCGATCAGAATGCCGAGGTGCAATTCACCTCGGCCGCTTACGGCCCAGCGATCCGGCGAATCGGTGTCTTCCACTCGTAGGGCGACGTTAGTTAGCAGCTCCTTCTGCAGGCGATCACGCACCTGGCGACTGGTCACAAACTTGCCTTCCTTACCGGCAAAGGGGGAATCGTTGATGACAAAGGTCATCTGCAGGGTGGGTTCGTCCACCCGAATCAGAGGTAGAGCCTCTGGGTGATCGGGGCAGGCAATCGTCTCGCCGATATTGACCTCGTCAAAACCGGCCACTGCCACTAGATCACCGGCCCTAGCCTCGGCAATATCAACACGTTGCAGACCCTGGAAGCCCAACAATTTGCTGATGCGGCCCCGCTTAATGCTGCCGTCATCACGGATCAGAGCGGCTGGCTGGCCGGCCCTGATGGTGCCGTTGTGAATTCGCCCAATCATAATCCGACCTAAGAAGTCGGAGTAATCCAGGGTGGTGACCTGAAGCTGCAGTGGCTTCTCGGGATCCCCTACCGGAGGTGGAACGTGACGCAGGATCGCATCGAAGAGCGGCTTCATTGTCTCGCTCTCGGTTTTCATATCGGGCTTGGCGTAGCCACCCATGCCACTACCGAACAGGTAAGGAAAATCGCATTGGTCGTCGTCGGCGCCGAGTTCGAGGAACAGGTCGAGAACTTTGTCAACTGCCACCTCGGGATCCACGCGGACCCGGTCAATCTTGTTGACGAAAACAATCGGGCGAAGGCCTTTTTCGAGTGCTTTTTTCAGTACAAACCGGGTTTGTGGCATCGGGCCTTCATTGGCATCAACGATCAGCAGACAACCGTCGACCATGCCCAGCACCCGCTCTACCTCTCCACCGAAGTCGGCGTGTCCAGGAGTATCAACAATATTGATACGAATGCCTTCGTAGTCGACGGCGGTGTTTTTGGAGAGAATTGTGATACCGCGCTCCCGCTCGAGATCGTTCGAGTCCATCACACAGGTTGGCACTGCCTCTCCTTCTCGGAAGATGCCCGATTGGTTGAGCATGGCATCCACCAACGTGGTTTTGCCATGGTCGACGTGGGCAATGATCGCAATGTTGCGAATCGGCGTGCCTGGGTGTGCACCGCTCATACAAATAAAACCCTACTTTTACGTTGAATGGAAACCGTTGACTTGAAGTTTATGTAGACGGAACGTTTTGTGAAACGTTTACGCAGACTTAAAGCCATACCCCCACTCTATCCCACACCCCTACCGCTTTTGAGACTGCCACGGGTCACGCCAAGACGACTCACCAACTGTTCCTGCTGCCAGAGGCTGCGACTGCTGATCTCACCGCGCAGGGCTGCTGCGTATTGCTGCTCGCGATGCTTGCTTTCTGTCGCCGATCCTTTCAGGAGTTCGATTCGGAACCGCCGCACGCCGGAGCGCTTCAGCTGCGGCAAGGCCTCAGCTGCCGTATGGGCCCGGTCTTTGAACAGGGTGTTGCAGCAGCCGAGATCGGCCCGCAGCGGATCCTCAATACCACTGCGATCCCGCAGAAGCACGGTGTGTTTTTCGCAAGGTCGGCCGCAGTCGGTATGGTCGTGCCCATCGGAGAGAAAGGCGCAAAACAGGCAGTGTTCCATGTGGAACAGGGGCATGTGCTGGTGAACAGTCCCATCTACCTGCCCTGGCGGGCAGCCCCGTACTTGGGCGAGCAACTTCCACTGCTCCAGAAACCAGGTGGCCGTGAGTGGATTGGCGAGGTTTAATGAAAAATCGCCGTAGCAGGAAGCCAACGGGGTCAGGACCTTGAGCTGGTCTGCGTTTCGTATCAGTTAGCCATCGGGTTGGGCCCGCACAAGGGGCTCCAGGGTCCAGCGCTCATTCGGGCGGGTAATGCGCGCTCCGGCCAGCCAGATGCCTCCAGGCCAGCAATCACAGACGCGACTGATTGATCTTGCATGGCGCACAGTTGCTCAAGGCTGCGCACCAGCCGAGCCAGTTGTGGTGTTGAGTCTTTGGCCCTTCCCATAACAGGAGAAGGTGCTGGCGATACACAGGCTGCGCTGGTGAATCCTTGCAGCACGGCTGTTAGATCAGCCTTTTGCTTATCTGAAGAAATAGCTACGGGGCAGGTGGGGCCCGGCTCGAGTTCTGCGAGAACGTCGACTAGCTGGCGGCGCGGTTGGTTGAGCTGGGCCAGGGGCAGGAAAAGCTCTCCATTTAGGGCCAGTTCCAGTTTTTCCAGCCGCCAACAGGTGCTGCCGAAGGCGTCCCAGTTTGGCTAGCAGTCTGGGTCGCTCGAGGGCTTGGTCCCTGGCGGCCTGCAGTGTTGCAGCAGAACGCAGGCTGATTTGGGCGATATCCACCGGATTAAGGCCTTCGGCGCCATTCACCCAGAGCTCCAGGGGCTCGCCTACCCGGCCTTGCAAGCGAAGCCACAGGGCACGGCTGCGCTCCGGGGTCGGCTGGCTGGCCAGGCGCTGCCACTGGCGTTCGAGCTGCAGATCGCTGCTGCACCGCCATCACCCGACCACCCACCTCCAGTGGCGGCTCCAGCGGTCCAGTCCCGGGGGCCTCAAACAACAGCCCATCTCCAGGCTTGAGGGTTGCCTGGGTCTGGAGGATCCACCAACCGTCTCTATTGCAGTGCTCAAGTTTGCCGATTAGTGGTCCGCGTTTCTTGCTGCAGCGGCCATGCACCAGGGCCTGGTGGTTGGGGCCCCCCAACCAACCGGTGGAGAGCCCTCGCGAGAAGCTCAGCTCCAGGGAGCGCCGCTGCTCCTTAAGATCGCGCTTTTGGCCGTCAACTATCAATTGATAGGGCAACCGGCAGGCCTGGGCACACTCGCCCCGGTTGGCACTGTGTTGGCCGAGAGCTTCGCTGGCGAGGCACTGGCCCGAATAGGCAACGCAAAGGGCGCCATGCACAAACACCTCTAGCGGCATCGCCGACTGGCGCTGCCGCAGCTGGTGGGCCTGCAAGTGGGGTCGGTGCCTACTGCAGATAAGTCCGGTCGTTTTTCAGTTTTACTTCATGATTGACGTAACCGGTAAGCAGAAGTACCTGCTCCATTGCCTCGACGGCTTTATCGAGAGTTTAGTTGGCATTGAGTTGATTGCAACGTGAGCACCCAGTCTGCATCTGCGGATGTATGGGGGTAGTAAAGCGAAGCAATCAGCGTGTTCGTGGGCTGTTTAATCTGCCGTGTAGCGGCTTAGTTCAAAGCTACCCCTGAATGGCAGGCAAGGACTTTAGATCGCAAGCAGGGAATCGGTGGTGACCTGTCCACTCAAGGGGCCTGTTATCCGTTCCTCTATGCCGTGACACTTCTCTGGAGTGCTTCTTGAGCGAGCGTATTGAGACTCTTTCCCTGCACCTCCGCAGTAATCGCCAATTTCTCGTGTAGTTCAGGCGGAATCCGAAGATTGAATTTGCCTGAAAATTGTCTGCGGGGCTCAATTCCTTGCTCCTTGCAGACCTCAAGAAAGACATCCAATGACTGTTTGAACTCTCGGCGAAGCTCATCCGGACTGGATCCATAGAAGTCCGCTCCTCCAGAAAGCCCAAGAATTTCCCCGCGAAATTGATCTGTTTCCTCGTCATACTCAATCTTGGCGTGGTAGCCATCCACTTTCATGAGATTCATGGTGACACTCCGTATTCTTCAAGCCATTAGCGGATTGAAGCAACAGCACCCTTGTCTGTATCGGGCGATGGGTGGGGTCGGTGAAAGACCCTGACTTCGCCAAACAGAACGACCGCGACTCAGCTGCCCGCCCTCTCACTGACATTCCCACCAAACTCCTGAAACAGGGCTTCAATGTTCCTCCACGGCAAACTGCCGCTTGCAGGTCGGGAGAAGATCAGCTCAAGGGTTCGCTGGTGCTTCCGCTTCATTCCAGCATAGTACTGCCTACTGGTACCAGGCGCGACTTCCGTTCAGGTATTTGTAGGGTACGGATAACGCTCCGGTTGCAGCGGCGGCGCGATCCACCTGCCTTCCAGCGCATCGGGTTTCGGGACGTAGAGGCGCAAGACCACCCATAAAGGTCCCTTCGGCGAGGGCAGCCAGTTGGCTTCCGTGTCCTTGCCGGGTGATTCGTTTTGGACATGAAGCGTGAGCCCGCCGTCATCATCCATTTTGAACTGCGACAGCATGGTCGAGTTCAACAGATAGCGATTGATCGGGTTGGCGACGAGCAGGCTCACGCTTCATGTCCAAAACGAATCACCCGGCAAGGACACGGAAGCCAACTGGCTGCCCTCG
>NZ_JBSYHW010000054.1:0-17798 GCF_056108345.1 Cyanobium sp. NIVA-CYA 375
GCGCAATGTATGGCATGCTCCTTGTAGCTCTTGCTTAGGTAGAGAACAGCATGGGCGCTGAACATTCTCTCAATTCTGCTCAAGCTTGGATTGATCGGTTGCACGATGGGCTTCCCATAGCGGGAAATGCCCACCCACACCGCGTCAGCATCGGCTGGCACGGCAAGCGGCAAGTTGGCATGAGCCTCTATGGCCACATCATCTTGCAGAAGCAACAGCGGTTGATCATCCAGATGCAGTTCCAGGGCCCTTTTGTGCGCCAGCGCCACGGCCTGGGCGTGCATCCGTTTTGATCTGGAGCCGCTCTCCTGCAGGCGCACACCAGGGCACCAGTCCAGATCCTCAAAGCCCTGTTGCCGCAGGCTCTGCTCCAGGTGCCTCGAAGCGGCACTATCGCGCTCCAGGCTGATCCAGCGGCAGCGCACCTCCCGAAGATCGATCGGGCGCTGCCCTTGTGGACGCTCAGCTGGCGCTTGCGTGTGAACCACCAGGCTCGTTCTTTCCCCCTCCACCTGCAGACACGGATAACGCTGCAACCACCCGGCCAACCAGAGGGACTGCCCCTTTCGATTTGCAGCAAATTCATCCTGCCCCACATGGCTTTTACCGGAAGGGGTGGGCGTAGGCCAGGGCATACTCCCCTCGCTGCGGAAACAGCGGTCGTGCACCAGGGCCAGCGGCCTGCTGCTGCCCCAGAGCAGATCGCGCAGGAACCACTGGTCCACATTGGCGGTTTCGCGGGCGACGGGGGTGTAACAGGAAAGCAGGTTTGCCAGATCCGGCAGCACACCGGCCACCCCACCCCACATGCCCGCCAAAATCGGATCGGTATGGGTCCACCAGTCGCGCATCACATGAAACCAGTTCTCGGAGGCCAGCCATTGCTGCACGGCTCGCACCTCCCGCTGGTTCACCACCGAATCGCAATCGCGCACTAGGAAGCGCCCGACGCCCGGATCGTTGGCCACCTGGAAGCGCCAGCAGAGTTTCTGGCGCAGGCTTTGGTCAGCGGGCATCAGCTGGACCTCAGCGCCAAGGCTTTGCAGCAGCTCCCTGAACTCCAAGGGCACCGCGCAGATAGCTGGGGTTGCTGCCCCAGATTGAGAAGCTGATGCAGTCGACTCGTTCGGCCTGGCCGGGGCGCTGCAGGAAGTCCTGGGGGGTGCCGGCTGGCGGTGCCCACTTCGCCAGTGGGACAGTGGCAGCGCTCTTAAGGGCGAGGGATCGCTCGCCGGCCTGCTGCGCTTGCTGGTACTGGTGGCTGCGGGCTAGTTCTTTTGCAAGGCCATCCCATGCATTGGCACAGTCGGGCCTGAGATCACAGACTCGCCTGAAGAGCGGTAGGGCTTCATCGCCCCGTCCTGCCTGGCGCGAGATCACCACGGCCAGGTTCTCGAGGATGTCGGCGTCGTTGGGGTGCATGGTCTGCAGCTGCCCGAGGAACTGTTCAGCTCCGCGCAGATCGCCCAGCAAAAACACGTAGTAGCTGAGCTGCAACCCCAGCTGCTTTGGCACTGCCTTCGGTGCTCGATTAATTAGGGCCAGCACCCTGTCGATTGCCGCTTGTTGCTCACCCTGCTCCCAGAGCTGCTGGGCTGCCGCATCCCACGACGGCGCCTTGGGTGATCTGGCCATCTGTGGCGGGGCGGAAACTGAGCCAATGTTGCCCAATGACCTTGTCATCCGCATGAAGGCCCAGGCGACAGGGCTTGTCGGGGCGCTAAAGCTGACCTGGAGACGATCCCTTTTACCTGGGGCGTTTTGTATTTGTGAAACGGTTTGTTCAACCCATCGTGGGAGCTAAATGTTGATCACAGCCATTCGGCATGGTGAACATGCACGAGGCCAAGATCCAGCTCTCGTGGCTGGTTGATGAGGCAGCAGCAGGGGAACCGTTTGTGATCTGCAAGGCTGGCCGGCCAGTGCCAGGTGCCCGATGACTTTGATCAGCTGGGTGCCGCCGAGATTGCGGATCCGCATGCTGCTCGACACGCCTATGTTCAGCGTGGCCAGCCTTGCTGCGCCGAGCCCTGCTTGATGGCGGTTGGCATTAAACGCCGCTCCTGCATCGCGATCCCTTTGATCACTGCCGATCAGCAACTGGCGGCCTATCCGGGGCCGGTGCGGCTGATGGGCTAAACGGGCCCGAAGCTGCCAGCTCCGGCTTGCCAGCCAGCGATCGCACCTCGCTTCAGTACGTTTAATGCTTCGGTAAAACGCTCTCTGCCGCAGCTCAAGCTGACCCGCCATCGCCTGGTCTTGCTCTGCACCCTGGCGATCGGCCTGGTGCTGTTTGTCTGGCAGCTCGGCAGCACGGGGCTGGTGGATGAAACACCGCCGCTGTTCGCCGCCTCAGCGCGGGCGATGGCTGAAACGGGCGACTGGCTGATTCCCCGCGTCAATGGCCTGCCCCGCTACGACAAGCCGCCGCTGGTGTATTGGCTGATGGGGGCCCTCTATGCCCTGCCGGGGCAGCAGGCCTGGAACCCCCTGGGCACCTGGGCGGCGCGGCTGCCCTCGGCCCTGGCCAGCGTGGCCCTGATGCTGGGCCTGGCCCACACGCTGCTGCGCTGGCCCCAACGCTCCCGGGCCCCAGGGGCCACGGCGCTGGCGGCCGCCCTGGCCTATGGACTTTCGCCCCTGGCGCTGGTGTGGGGCCGCATCGCCGTGAGCGATGCCCTCCTGGCGGGGTGTCTGGGGTTCAGCCTGCTGCTGAGCTGGCGCTGCTACGCAGCAGGCGGGCGCCGCTGGTGGCAGGCCTGGCTGGTGCTGGGGCTGGCGGTGCTGGCCAAGGGGCCGGTGGCGGTGGTGCTGCTGGGGCTCACCCTCCTTTTATTTGGCTGGCTGCAGGCGGATCTGGGCGGGCTGTGGGCGCGGCTGCGGCCCCTGCCTGGGCTGGCACTCACCGCCCTGGTGGCGCTGCCCTGGTATGGCCTGGCGCTGCTGGTGGAGGGGCAGCCGTTCTGGCAGAGCTTTTTTGGCTACCACAACCTGCAGCGCTTCACCGCGGTGGTGAACAACCACCAGGCGCCCTGGTGGTTCTTCGGGCCGGTGCTGGTGATCGCCAGCTTGCCGGTCACGCCCTTGCTGCTGCTGGGGCTGGCCCAGGGCCTGGGGCGCCTGCGCGAGCCGCTGGCGCCCGAGCTCTCCCTGCAGCGCTTCGCCGCCTGCTGGTTGCTGGCGGTGTTGCTGTTTTTCACGGCGGCCGCCACCAAGCTGCCCAGCTACTGGCTGCCGGCCACGCCGGCGGCGGGCCTGCTGGTGGCCTTGGCGGCCCAGCGGAGCGGTCGCTGGGCCTGGGGGCTGAGCCTGCTGCTCACGGCGCTGCTGGCCGGGGGCTTGGCGGCAGGACCCCTGTGGCTGCCGCTGATTGTGGCCCCCGAGATGCCCAGCCTGCTGGCGGAGCTGGTGGCGTCGCCCTGGGTGCCCATGGCCGCGGCCTGCTGGGCCCTGGCCCTGCTGCTGGGAGCCTGGGTGGGCTGGCGGAAGGACGCTCTGGCGGGCCTGCTGGCCCTGCAGCTGCCGCTGGCAGCGTTTGTGCCGGCGGTGTTGCTGCCGCTGGTGGAGTTGGGGGATCGGCTGCGGGCCGCCCCGGTGCGGGAGCTCGCGGCTGAGGCCCGCTCCGCCCGCCGGCCCAGCGAGCCCCTGGCGATGCTCGGCATGCTCAAGCCTTCGCTGCACTACTACAGCCGCCGGGTGGTGATCTTTGAGGGCGATCAGCCCCAGCATTTGTTGAACCTGGCCGATCGCCTGCGGCAGGAGAGCCGCCCGGGCCAGCCCGCCAGCACGCCGGCGCAGCAGCCAAGCGTGCTGGTGGTGATTGATTCCGGCACCGCCGCCCAGCCCCATTGGCAGGGACTTAAACCCCAGCTGTTGAATCGCCGCGGTATCTACGCCCTCTGGCGCTTGGAGCGCAGTCGCCTGGAGCAGCGGGCGGCCCAGCTGCGCGCAAAGGGTTTGGCCCCCGATTGGCGCGATCCGAGACCCGAGCGCTACTGAGGCGGCGCGCCTTCTAAAGACTGGCTTAGCTCCTTTTGCCGGCAGAAACTGCAATGGCCCCAGCGGGCCATCTCGCCGGCAGGGGCCGGGCTGGTGCAGTGGGGACAGGTGGCCATGCCGTGGACGTCTACCCGGCTGGGATGGACGCTCCACACTTCTTGCTCCTGCTGGCAGCCGGGGGCTACGGCGGCGCTGGGGTGGTGCTGCTCCAGGCGTATGTCGCGCACGGTGAAGCCGTTGGCGCGCAGGGCCCCCAGCAGTTGGTGGCGGTTGTATTGGAGCGCCTGCAGCCAGGGGCCGGGGGGGGCGCCCACGGTGAGCAGGCCGCTGTGCAGCCGCAGGGGCCGGCAGTGGGGTGCCAGCTGGGCGCCGGCGATGCGGGGCCAGGCCTGCCATAGGGCTGCCAGGTGTCCCCCTTGCTGCCAGCTTTGCTGCAATTCCCGCAGGCAGCTGGCCAGGGCGCTGGCGGGCTGCCGGGGTGGCGGCATCAGCAGGCTCAGATTGCCGAGTTGGCGGGTTTGCTGCCGGGGGGCCTTGGCCATTGCCCGACCCTATCGGCGGTGCGGCAATCCCGCTGCTGATCCAAGCCAAACCCTGGCTAACCTCAAGCCTTGCCCCTGCAGCCTCCGATGGGCTTCTTTGATCGCCTCAGCCGCCTGATTCGCGCTAACGCCAATGCGGCGGTAGGCGCGATGGAGGATCCTTCCAAGATTTTGGATCAATCGGTGGCCGACATGCAGTCGGACCTGATCAAGCTGCGCCAGGCGGTGGCTACGGCGATCGCTAGCCAAAAGCGCATCCAGAACCAGGCGGAGCAGGCCGATTCCCAGGCCAAAACCTGGTATGAGCGCGCTGAACTGGCCCTTAAGAAGGGAGAGGAAGATCTGGCCCGCGAAGCCCTAGGGCGCCGCAAAACCTGCCAGGACACCGCCACTGCCCTCAACACCCAGCTGCAGAGCCAGGCGGGTCAGGTGGAGCAGCTCAAAAAAAGCTTGATCTCCCTTGAGAGCAGGATCGCCGAGGCCAAAACCAAAAAGGACATGCTCAAGGCCCGGGCCCAGGCGGCCCAGGCCCAGGAGCAGCTGCAGAACGCCGTGGGCAGCCTCGGCACTAACAGCTCCATGGCCGCCTTTGACCGTATGGAGGAAAAGGTGCAGACCCTGGAGGCTCGCAGCCAGGCCGCTGCCGAACTGGCGGGAGCAGATCTGGAGAGTCAGTTTGCGGCGCTTGAAGGGGCCCCGGAGGTTGACGATGAATTGGCGGCTCTAAAAAATCGCCTGGCCGGTGGCACACCTGTCTCCCTGCCCCTGGCCACCCCAGCCGCTCCCCAGCTTGAGCCGGTAAAGGTGAGTGAGGTAGACCCGGAGCTCGAGGAGCTCAAGCGTTCGATCGACAAGCTCTGAGCGGCTTGGCAGCCCCGCTCCATACAATCTATATACGCATACGTTTTTAAGGGCTGCTGTCGTGTCTGTCGCTCATCTCACCGATGCCAATTTCCAAGCTGAGGTGATCGATTGTTCTACGCCCGTACTGGTGGATGTGTGGGCCGAGTGGTGCGGTCCCTGCCGGCTGATGGCTCCAATGATGGAGTGGCTGGCTGCTGAATATGCGGGTCTTCTGGTGGTGGGCAAGCTCGAGGCTGACGCCAACCCTGCCATTCGCGATGGCTTGCAGATCCAGGGACTTCCCGCCCTGATCTTGTTCCGCGATGGCAAGGAACTGGCTCGCCACGAGGGTGCCATGGCCAAACCACAGCTTCAGGCTTTTGTGGATGCCCATATCTGAGCGCCTGTCCCGTCTTGGCAGCGGCGTTTTCGCCCGCAACGACCAGCGCAAATCGGCCTACGCATCCCGTGCCGCCAGCCGGGGCTTGCCCCCACTGCTCGATCTTTCACTCGGCTCCACCGACCTCCAACCGCCCGAGGCGGCCATCGAGGCGATCGCGGCCCAACTTGGTCAGCCCGCCAGCGCCGCCTACTGCCTTCACGCAGCGACCCTGCCCTTTCGCTCAGCAGTGGCCGACTGGGCCCAGCGGCGCTTTGGGGTGAAGGTGGATGCGGAGACGGAGGTGCTGTTGCTGGTGGGTTCCCAGGAGGGCACGGCCCACCTGCCCCTGGCGGTGCTCAACCCGGGTGATCGGGCCCTGCTGCTCGACCCCTGCTACCCCTCCCACCTGGGTGGCTTGCACCTGGCTTCCGCTGAGCCGGTATTTTTGCCGCTCGATCCCGAGGCGGGTTGGCGGCCGAATTTTGATGCCCTCAGCCCTGAGCAGTGGGACGACTTGAAGTTGATGGTGCTCGGCTATCCTCACAACCCCACCGCCACTACGGGTCAGCAGGCCTGGCTGGATGAAGCCGCTGCGCGGGCGGTGCGCCATGGGCTGGTGCTGGCCCACGACAACCCTTACGTGGATCTGGCCCTCGATGGCGAGGCGCCGGCCCTGTTGCGCTCGCCCCTCTGGCGCGACTGCGGCATTGAGTTTTTCTCCTTTTCCAAGGGCTGGTGCCTCGGGGGTTACCGGCTGGCTTTCGCCATCGGTGCCGAGTGGTTGATCAGCGCCTTGCGCCAGCTCAAGGGGGTGGTGGATTTCAACCAATCCCTTGCCCTGCAGGCCGGGGCGATTGCGGCGCTTGAGCAGGCACCGCATTGGCCTGGTCAGTTGCGGCAGGAATACCGGCAGCGACGCGATCGCATGGCTGATGCTCTGGAGGCGGTGGGCTGGCCGGTGCGGCGGCCCTCAATGGCGCTCTATCTGTGGTTGGAGTTACCGCCCCAGGTGCGCGAGCGCAGCTGGGGCAGTGAAGCTTTTTGCGCCGCCCTACTGGAGGCCACCGGTGTGGCCCTGACGCCCGGCAATGGTTTTGGCCCCGGCGGCGAGGGCTGGCTGCGCCTTGCCCTGGTGCATCCGGTGGCCGAGCTCGAGGCTGGTGCGGCCCGCATAGGCGCCTGGCTGGCCACCCTTTGAGCTGGCAGCTGCGCCGCCTGCCGGTGTGTGCCAGCACCGAGATCGAACTTGCTCGCTGGCTGGAGCAGCGCCAGGTCGCTGGCTTGCCGCTGCAGCGGCTGGCGGTAACAGCTCGGCGCCAGCGCTTTGGCCACGGTCAGCAGGGGCGGCCCTGGTTGTCGCCGGCGGGCGGGCTCTGGCTAAGTGCAGCTATGCCTTGGGCTGGGGCTTTGCCTGGAACGGCCTCCTTGGGGCTGGCGGTAGCGGTGGGGCTGGCCCAGCAGCTAGAGGCCCTCGGGCTTGCGGTGCAACTCAAGTGGCCCAACGATCTGCTCGTGGGGGATCGCAAAATCGCGGGCCTGCTGCCGCGCTTGCGCTTGCGGGGCCAGCGGATCCGGGCTGCCCAGGTTGGGGTGGGTCTCAATGGTTGCAACCGGGTGCCGCCTGGAGCCCTGTCGGTGGCAGAGGCCCTCGGCTGCCGGCAGGGCCACCCCCTGGCGCGGCCAGAGCGCTTGTTGCCCAGGGTGCTAGCCGGCCTGGAATGGGCTGCGGCCCATTCCCAGCAGCCTTGCCAGGTGCGCGCCGCCGCTGAAGCCAGGTTGTGGCGCCCACCGGCGGGCTGGTTGCACGAAGGTGAGCTTTGGCAGGTGCTGGGTCTGCATGCCGATGGCTGCCTGCGCCTCGGCCGGCAGGGGCGGGAGCTGGCCCTGCAGCGCCACTTCTGAGGCCGCTCCTCTCTACAAACCAAGGTCCTCAGTTTTTTATAGTTTGCTAATGCACGATCACTGGTCACCGGGGCGAGCCCTCTTGAACCCAGCTTTCCCAAGCACAAGGCGCCAGTCCAGGGCCCTGCTGGCTATGCTGCCCCTGGTCACAGCACCCCTGCTGGGAGTTGGCCTGGCCTGGGGTCAAGAGCAGCTCAGCCCTGCTCCTGCGCCTGCTGCCGCTGGAGCTACATCTCAGCCGGCCATCACGATGCCGCCAGTGCCACCGCCAGTGCCCCTGGCCCAGCCGCTGCGTCCCGATCCGGCTGCCCTGCCGAGTCGGCCGCCCGTCCGTTTTGATGACTCCCTCGATGAGCTGGTGCGCGATGGGGTGGTAAGTCCGGAGGAGCGAGCCAGGATCCGTTCGGGGTCGGGCATGACCCCCATCAACGTGCCGGCCCACCAGCAGGCTTGCAGCAGCGGCGCCCTGTCTAAACAGGAGTGCAGCAGTGGCTTGGTGGTGCGCTGGCGCGGCCGTCTCAACAATGTCGTGACTGGCGGCATAGCTGGCGGCGGCGATAGCGGCGCTGAATCCTTTGGCCGCTTTGACGGCGAAGGCCGGCTGTTGCCGCCGCTCACGGTGCCGGTTTCGGCCCTGCTGGCCGGTTCCGGCGGTAGTTTTCGACTGGCCGATGTATTTGGGGTGACGCCCCGCCCGGCGCCGATTGGCGGCAACGGCAATCGCCGGTTGCTGTTCCCACTTATTGGTTCGGCCGTGACCAGCAGCAACTTCGGCTATCGGTTGCACCCAATCTTGGGCAGCTGGTTGATGCACGCCGGTCGAGATCTGGCGGCGCCGGAGGGCACGCCGGTGGTGTCAGCCCTTGGCGGCTTGGTAGTGAGCAGTGGCTTGGCGGGGGGCTACGGCTTGGCGGTTGAGGTCGAACATGACCGGCCGCGGCGCCGCACCCTCTATGGCCACCTCAGCGAGCTTTACGTCAAGGAGGGCGACCGGGTGCGCCAGGGTGAGGTGATCGGTCGGGTTGGCAGCACGGGCCTGAGCACCGGGCCGCACCTCCATTTCGAGCTGCGTCTGCCCGGGGATGGCGGCTGGGTAGCGGTGGATCCCGGCGATCTTGATCCTGGCAAGGAAGCTGCCGGCAGCGATGCCATTGCCCTGTTGATGGGGCAGCTGCTGGAGAGGCTCGAGCGGCCCCGTTCCGTTAGCTGAGGATCCATCAGCTCAGGATCCGGCCGTCGCGGAAGTGCACGATCTTCTCGGCCCTGGCAGCCACCTCGTCTTCGTGGGTGACCATCACCACCGTCATCCCGCCGCGGTGCAAGGCATCAAATATGTCGAGCACCTCGGCGGTGGTGTGGGAATCGAGGGCGCCGGTGGGCTCGTCGGCCAGCAGTAGGGCGGGTTGGTTGATGATCGCCCGAGCTATGGCTACCCGTTGCTGTTGTCCGCCTGATAGCTGGTTTGGCTTGTTATTTAGTCGCTGACCCAGCCCCACCCGCTTTAGAGCATCTTGGGCCCGCTGACGCCGCTCAGGGGCAGGCACCCCCGCATACACCATTGGCAGCATTACGTTGTCGAGGGCGCTCAACTGAGCCAGCAGGTGGAACTGCTGAAATACAAAACCCAGGTCTCGGTTGCGTAGGTCAGCGAGTTGATCGTCGCTGAGGCCTTCCACCGGGGTGTTGTTGAGCCGGTAGCTGCCGCTGGAGGGGCGGTCTAAGCAACCAATAATGTTCATAGCCGTGCTCTTGCCGGAGCCAGACGCTCCCATCACTGCTAGGTAATCGCCCCGGTTGACCGTGAGATCCACATGGTCAAGGGCCTTTACGGCCATTTCGCCGCTGCCATAAATCTTGTTGACGCCTTGAAGCTGGGCAACGGGGTCGCTCATCAAAACGCTTTCCTGTGCTCAACGAATGGCCTGAACCAGCATCGGCGTGCCGGTAACAGCCTGGCTGGCCCAGGTGAATAGGGGGTTGGAGAGGATGCCGCCGACGGCAGTAACAATTACGCAGCCCACCAGGGCAGTGCGCAGGGCGGGCAGGCCAGCTACAGACCAATTGATGGCGGGATAGGCCTTCACCACATCTGAGGCCTCCTGGGGCTCTTTGACCACCATCATCTTGATCACCGAGATGTAGTAGTAGATCGACACCACTGAGGTGACTAGACCCACCACCACCAGCAGGTATTGGTGGTCGGCCCAGCCGGCAAAAAATAAATAAATCTTGCCGAAGAAGCCCAGCATTGGAGGAATGCCACCCAGGGAAAGCAGGCAGAGGCTCAAGCCCAGGGTGATCAGTGGATCCTTTTGATAAAGACCGGCGTAATCGGCGATGCGGTCGGATCCAGTGCGCAGAGAGAACAGGATGATGCAGGCGAAGGCGCCCAGGTTCATGAACAGGTAGGCGGCCATGTAGAGCACCATTGCGGCAAAACCGTCTTCCGTGCCGCACACCAGGCCGATCATCACGAAGCCAGCCTGGCCGATCGAGCTGTAGGCGAGCATCCGCTTCATCGAGGTTTGGGCCAGGGCCACCACGTTGCCGAGCACCATGCTCAGCACCGCCAGCACGGTGAAAAGCAGCTTCCACTGGGCATCAAAGCTCTCGAAGCAGCCCACCAGGATGCGCAGGGCCAGGGCAAAGCCTGCGGCTTTGGAGCCCACCGAAAGGAAGGCCACCACCGGCGTCGGCGAGCCCTCGTAGACGTCGGGGGTCCATTGGTGGAAGGGCACTGCGGCGATCTTGAAGGCCACCGTGGCCAGCACGAAAACCAGGGCCAGCGCCGTAACGGGCGAGGCGCTGGTGCGCAGGGCCAGGGCTACGGCGTCGAGGCCGGTGGCACCGCCGGTGAGGCCATAAAGCAGGGAAGCGCCGTACAGAAATACGGCTGCGGCGGCTGAACCTACCAGCAAGTATTTAAGCGCTGCCTCCGAGCTGCGGGCATCTCGCTTCATGTAGCCGGCCAGCAGGTAGCTCGATACCGACAGGGTTTCCAGCGACACGAAAATGGTCACCAGATCGGTGGCGCCACACAGGAACATGGCGCCGAGGGTGGCAGCCAGCAGGATGCCGGCGTATTCACCCACCGGCGTGCCGCTCTGCTCCACATAGCGCCAGCTGAGCAGCAGCGAAATCAAGGTGGAGGCCGCCACCACGGCCCGGAAGGCGATCGCCAAGTTGTCCGCCAGGAAGGAGCCCACGAAGGCGGGCTGCAGGTCGGGGGTGTTCCACTGCAGGGCAAGCAGCACCAGGGCGCTGCCCAGGCCCGCGTAACAAATAGGTGGCACCCAGCGACTGGCCGCCTTTTCACCCGCCAGATCCACCAGCAAGCAGGTGAGCAGCGCAATCAGCACAGCCACCTCCGGGGCGATGGCGCCAGCATTGAGCTGGAGATTTAATCCTCCCGTTCCGGCACCACTGCCGATCGCATCGGCCACGGTGGAGAGGGCGCCCAGCAGGAACATCAGCGAGGGGACCGCGAGGTGGGAGCTGTGATGTGGAGGACTGTAGCGGCGGCCAGCTGTCGACTTGGGCACTTGATGCGATAAAGAGGGAAGCGGTAAGGCGCTGGTCTGTGGGTCACACCCTGGTCATTGTTGAAAGTCCGACGAAGGCCCGCACCATCCGCGGCTTCCTTCCCAAGGACTTCAAGGTGGAAGCCTCGATGGGGCACGTCCGCGACTTGCCCAACAACGCAAGTGAGATTCCGGCGGCTCACAAAGGTGAGAAGTGGGCCAATCTCGGCGTGAATACTGCCGCCAACTTCGAGCCCCTCTACGTGGTGCCGAAGGACAAGAAGAAGGTGGTCAAGGAGCTCAAGGATGCCCTCAAGGGCGCCGACCAGCTGCTGCTGGCCACGGACGAAGATCGGGAGGGGGAATCGATCAGCTGGCACCTGCTGCAGCTGCTCAGCCCCAAGGTGCCGGTGAAGCGGATGGTGTTTCACGAGATCACCAAAGAGGCCATCAGCCGAGCCCTAGAGGACACCCGCGACCTCGATATGGAGCTGGTGCATGCCCAGGAAACCAGGCGCATTCTCGATCGCTTGGTGGGCTACACCCTTTCGCCCCTGCTGTGGAAAAAGGTGGCGTGGGGGCTGAGCGCCGGCCGGGTTCAATCGGTGGCAGTGCGCCTGCTCGTGCAGCGCGAGCGGGCCCGCCGGGCCTTCCGCAGCGGCAGCTACTGGGACCTCAAGGCCCGGCTGGAGCAGGGCGAAGCTGGCTTTGAGGCCAAGCTCAGCCATTTGAAAGGGGAGCGCATCGCCGGAGGCTCCGACTTCGACGAGAGCACCGGCGCCCTTAAGGCCGGCAGCAAGGTGAGGCTGCTGAGCGAGGCCGAGGCCCGCCAGCTCCAGGTCCAGGTGCAGGCCAACCCCTGGCAGGTGTCCTCGGTGGAGGAGAAGCCCACGGTGCGAAAGCCCGTGCCGCCTTTCACTACCAGCACCCTGCAGCAGGAGGCCAACCGCAAGCTGCGGCTCTCGGCCCGGGAAACCATGCGCACGGCCCAGGGCCTCTACGAGCGCGGTTTCATCACCTACATGCGCACCGACTCGGTGCACCTCAGCGACCAGGCGATTAATGCCGCCCGCAGCTGCGTCAGCGATAAGTACGGCAAGGATTACCTCAGCCCCAGCCCCCGCCAGTTTTCCACCAAAGCCCGCAACGCCCAGGAGGCCCACGAGGCGATTCGCCCAGCCGGTGAGGCGTTCCGCACCCCGAACGCCACAGGTCTTGATGGCAAGGATCTAGCCCTTTATGAGCTGATCTGGAAGCGCACCGTGGCCAGCCAGATGGCTGATGCCCGCCTCACCATGCTCGCCGTGGAATTGCTGGCGGATGGCGGCACTTTGGGCCCAGCCCAGTTCCGGGCCTCCGGCAAGCGCATCGATTTCGCCGGCTTCTTTCGCGCCTATGTCGAGGGCAGCGACGATCCCGACGCGGCGCTCGAGGGTCAGGAGCTGCTGCTGCCGGCCCTGAAGGTGGGCGACAGCCCCGGCTGCAAGGCCGTCGAGGCCCTCGGCCATCAAACCCAGCCCCCCGCTCGCTACAGCGAGGCGGCCCTGGTGAAGATGCTGGAGAAGGAGGGCATCGGGCGCCCCTCCACCTATGCCTCGATCATCGGCACGATCGTCGATCGCGGCTACGCCACCCTCGCCAACAACTCCCTCACCCCCAGCTTCACGGCTTTTGCCGTGACGGCCCTGCTGGAGGAGCACTTCCCGGACCTGGTGGACACCAGTTTCACGGCCCGGATGGAGAACACCCTCGATGAGATCTCCCACGGTCAGGTGCAGTGGCTGCCTTACCTGGAGAGCTTCTACAAGGGAGAAAAGGGCCTGGAAACCCAGGTGCAGCAGCGGGAGGGCGATATCGATCCCGGCGTGTCCCGCACCGTTGAGCTGGAGGGCCTGCCCTGCGTGGTGCGCATCGGCCGCTTCGGCGCTTACCTGGAAACCAAGCGCGTCGCTGAAGACGGCACCGAGGAGCTGCTCAAGGCCACCCTGCCCCAGGAGATCACCCCTGCCGATCTCGATGCCGAAAAGGCCGAGCTGATCCTGAGGCAAAAGGCCGATGGGCCTGAGTCCCTTGGCGATGACCCGGAAACCGGTGAGCAGGTGTACCTGCTGTTTGGCCAGTACGGCCCCTACGTGCAGCGGGGCCAGGTGAGTGACGAGAACCCCAAGCCGAAGCGAGCTTCTCTGACCAAAGGCGCCAAGCCCGAAGAGCTGACCCTGGAGGATGCCCTCGCCCTGTTGCGGCTACCCCGTCAACTTGGCGACCACCCGGAGGGCGGTCGGGTGGAGGCGGGTCTGGGTCGCTTTGGCCCCTACGTGGTGCACCACAAGGGCAAAGGCGAGAAGGACTACCGCTCGCTCAAGGCTGAGGACGATGTACTGGTGGTTGGCCTGGGCCGAGCCTTGGAGCTGTTCGCCATGCCCAAGAAGGGCCGTGGCGGCCGCACGGCCCTCAAGGACATCGGTGTCCCCGAGGGCGACGACGAGGCGATCCAACTGTTTGACGGTCCCTATGGCCTCTACGTCAAGCAGGGCAAGCTGAATGCGTCGCTGCCGGAGGGCACCACCGCCGACACCATCACCCTGGAGCAGGCGGTTGAGCTGCTGGCCGCTAAGGCAGCTACGGGCAAGGCCAAGGGCCGCAAGCCAGCTGCAGGTGCGGCCAGCAAAGCGGCTGCGAAAAAGCCGGCTGCCAAGTCCGCTGCCCCAAAGGCCCCAACTACCACCAAGACCGGCCGGCTGCGCGCCAGCGCGGTGCGGGTGATCAGGGCGGCGGACAGCTGATGGCAGGCGCCGGCCGCACCCTTGGGTCGCTGCTTTGCGCCCTAGCGCTGGCTGGCTGCAGTGGCACCCGCTTCGGCGACCAGCTGGCCCGCAGCTTCTCAGCGCCTCCGGGCCAGCCCGCTCAGCCGGTCTCGCCTGCCCCTAAGCCAGCTACCGCCACTCCCGCCTCCAAAGCGGCTTCCCCCGCGGCTGCCTCCCCCAAAAAGGCTGAGCCCAAGCCCGTAGAAGCCAAGCCGCCAGCCGTCAATCCCAGTAGGCCAGCCCCCTATCGCATCACGATCCAGCTGCCCTCCGCCGATCCCGCGGCCCCGGCTGAGGCGGTCACCGAAGCCTTGCGGGCGGCAGGGGTCATTTTTGAGGTGGAGATGATTGAGCGGGTCGGAGCTGCTGCTACGCCGGCGCCAGCCCCCACGGTGACGCCGGCGCCGGCACCGCGCTGATGTCGTCCCGGCGTCAACTCAACCGCGGCCAGGCCCGCCAGTTGATGGATACGGCCTACCTCGCCGCCGCCACCGCCCTGCTGTGGGTGGCGCTCTACTACTTGCCGGTGGGCAGCCCCCTATTTCGGCTGGCCCTGCCCCTGCCCCTGGCCCTGTTGCAGTTGCGCCATGGCTGGCGCTGTGCCGTGGAGGGTTTGGTTGTGACCGCCCTATTGCTGGTCGCCCTGATGGGTCCGATCCGGGGGCCGTTGGTGGTTTTCCCCTATGGCTTTTTGGCGCTGTGGCTGGGCTGGTGCTGGCGGGCCAGGGTCGGTTGGCGCTCCAGTTGGTGGCTGAGCTGGGGCGTGGGCAGCCTGATCGGTGCAGCCGGCTTCCTGGTGCGGGTGGCGGTGCTCTCGGTGTTGGTGGGTGAGAACCTTTGGGTGCTGATCACCACCGCGGCGGCTGGTTTATTGGAGAAGCTGGCCGGCTGGCTGGGCCTGGCGGCATCAATCGAGCTGGCCCAGGTGCAGCTGGCTGCGCTGGCGCTGGTGTGGGTGCAGAACGTGATCGTGGTGCTGGCCCTGCACGCGGTGGCCTACTGGATCTTTCCGCGCCTGCATTCCCCCATCCCAGAGCCACCGGATGCCCTTCGGGCCCTGGTGGCCCTTGACCCCCTCTGATGCCCCCCTCTGAGTGGCCTGATGGCCCCTGATCCATGGACCCAGGCCCTGGAGCAGGGCTGGCGCCGCAGCCGCACTCTGCTGCTGCTCGCCGCCACCGATACGGCTGCGGTGCCTGGGATTTCCGCTGCCGGGGCCTCGCCCCAGGCCCGGCTGGGCACGGCGGCCGCCGATGCCGAACTGCTGCTGCTGGGCCCCGGTGGCCGCCGCTGCCATGCCCTGCCGCCCCTGCCGGCGGGGGTGAGCCCGGCCCTGATCAGCCATGTGGTGTTGAGTCAGCTGGGGCTGCTGGAGCGCACCCGGGTGCTCGATCTGGGCTGTGCGATCGCGGCGGCGGTGCCGCATCTGCGCCTGCCGGGGCTGGAGAGTGCCGGCCCGGCCCGCTGCCTCAGCACGGGCCAGGCCCTTGCCCCAGCCAGGGTGGCGGCCCTGGTGCAGCGCGGCCGCGCCTGGGGCAGGCGCTGGGATCCGGCCGAGCCGTTGCTGCTGGCCGAATGCGTTCCAGGCGGCACCACCACGGCCCTGGCGGTGCTCGAGGGTCTGGGGGTGGCGGCGGCGGGCCTAGTCAGCGGCAGCCTGCGCCAACCGGTCCACGGGCTCAAATCGGCCCTGGTCGCTCAGGGTTTGGCAGCGGCAGGTTTGGCAGCGGCAGAGCTGGCGGCAGTTGAGTACCCCCTGAGCGTGCTGGCGGCGTTGGGGGATCCCATGCAGGCCTTCGCTGCTGGGCTGGTGGGAGCGGCGGCGGTCCGCGGTGCGCCGGTGCTGCTGGCCGGTGGCAGCCAGATGGCGGCGGTGCTGGCCCTGGCCCTAGCCCTGGCTAAGCCAGGGCAGCGGCCAGCCCTGGCGGAGCGCTTGGTGGTGGCCACCACCGCCTGGGTGGCTGAGGAAGCTGGCAGCAACCTGGCCCTGCTGCTGGAGCGCATAGGTGCCCGCTGGCAGGTGCGGCCGCGGCTGGAGGTGGCGGCCCTGCGCTTCCATGGCTGCAGCAGCGCCGCCCTAGGCGACTACGAGCGCGGCTACGTCAAGGAGGGGGTGGGGGCCGGCGGCCTGGCCCTGCTCTGGCAGTTGGCGGGCCGGCAGCCAAGTGCCCTGGCGGAGGCCTGCGACGCAGCCTGCCGGCTGGAGCTCGGTGTCTAGGGTCGCTGCCATGGCATTCACTCCCGCTGGGCTCTCCCGTCGCCGGCTGCTGCAGCTAGGGATGGGCGCTGGCGCTGGCCTGCTGGCCGCCTGCCGCTCCGCCGCTGGCCCCGAGCTGCTGCTGGCAGAAGCAGACCTGCCCGCCGCCTGGCTGAAGCAACTGCCCGCCCCCTGGCGGACACGCCAAGTAGCTGATTCAGCTGCTGTGCAAAAAGCCATGCGTGAGCTTGGCCAGCGGCCAGCCCCTGGCTTGGTTGCTCCTGGTTTGGTTGCCCTCAGTGACGGCTGGGCTAGTGGCCTGAGCCGGCAGCAGCTCCAGCCCTTTGAGGCGCCGCGGCTGTGGGCTCGCCTGGCCGCCTTCAGTGCCCCGGTGGCCCGCCTGTTTGCCCCGGTGGGTGAGGCGCAGCTGGCCTTCCCCTGGGCCTACAGCCCCTGGGTGATCGCCCTGCGCAGCCGCCCCGACCTGGCCGCCCGTCGCCAGGAGGGCTGGCAGTTGCTGCTTGATCCCAGCCTGCGCGGCCGGTTGGTGCTGCCCTCCAGCCCCCGCATCAGCCTGGAGATCATGGGCAGCGATTTTGAGCGGTTGGGGCGGTTGCGGGCTCAGGCCCTCGCCTACGACGACCGTGACGGCCTCAATCTGCTGCTCAGCGGCGATGCTGAGGCGGCGGTGCTGCCCCTGCAGCGTCTGATTCCCCTGCTGCGCCGCGATCAGCGCCTGGCGGTGATCTGGCCCGACAGCGGCGCGCCGCTTACCTGGAAGCTGCTGCTGCGGCCTGCGGGAGGTGCCTCATCAGTTTCGCCGCCGCTGGAGTGGCTCGGTGCTGTGCTGGAGCAGCCCCTGCTGGAAGGCCTGCTGGCCCGCGGCTTGGTGCCGCCCCTGCCCAAGGCTGATCTGGCGCCGGTGGCGCGGCGCTTCCCTGCGGCAATTTCAGCCCTGCTGCTGCCCGGCGACGCCCTGCTGCAGCGCTGCTGGAGCCTGCCACCCCTTTCCCTGCCCCAGCAGCTGGCCCAGCAGAACCTTTGGGATGCGGCCGCGCCCGAGATTTAACGGGCAGGGTTCAGATCAAGGGGGGAAGCGCGAAGCTAAAGCTCAGCACTAGGTCGTCGCTATCCAGGTCGCCCCCTCCCAGCATGTCTTCCAATCCAAATTTGTTGGTGCCGAGGGTGCTGAAGTGGCTGATGCCATCGGGGTTAGCAACTCCATATGCAAAGAATGTGTTTCCCCGCACCTGGGCAAACGGGGCCAAATAGCCGGATTCCAACAGAGTGAAGTTCTGCAGGCTGGTGCCCCTATTGGTGACCTTCAGGTCGCTAATAGCGATTAAATCGTTGGCTGGATTCAATACAGCCTGGGCATAGCTATTGTAATTTTCACGGTTGGGTGTGAGTAGGGAGTCATCCGCGAGTCGTATGGTTCCTCTGGTGTCCTCGGTGCGGTAGAAACCTGTGACCGAGTCGTATGCGGCCTCGCGGCCCAAGGCCAGGGTTGCTTGTACCGGAGTATTGCCCAGCTTGGTAAGGTCCAACACCGGTGCTATTGCTTGGGCTTGCCCGATCAACGCGTCCAGGCTGGGCGGACGATCTTGC
>NZ_JBSYHW010000055.1:0-17100 GCF_056108345.1 Cyanobium sp. NIVA-CYA 375
GCCGCCTGAATGGCAGCCAAGGAGTGACAACTTTCCTGAAAGTCACCGCGGCAAGGAGTGCGTTGAAATGCATCAGATCACCTTCACACGACCACTGGGATTCCGCCACCTCGCCGAATGACTAGCTGAGCCGCACCGCCGTTCTTGACGAACGTCGTCCGGCTAGCAGGCGGTGATGGGCGGACCCTCGCTAAGAAATGGCCTGGCCTTTCGTGGCCCGCATAAGAACTCGAAGTCATTACGAATAGAAGTTTGGGTCCGCTGCGTTGCAATCAATCCTAGTCAGGGCGCTCATTACTCCTGGTTCTTAAGCGGACCCACATAAGAACCTAAGCCTCGCGGTTTTGTCGACCTGCGTGCCCTGATGCTCTGACCGAAACCATGCAGATCCTGCACAGCCCCTCCTGCCGCCCATTGCTGCCACTGGCAAGAGCTGTGACCACAAGCAGCCGCCAATGCCCACCGCCCGCCGCCGCAGGACAGCCACCCCTAGCAGCCGCTTCTCCCCACCAGAGACGCACCCACCTACCCAGCCCCCCTGGCTGGAGCACCCCACCCTCAGCGGCCTGCGGGATCGCCTACAGCTGGTCTACGATTGCTGGACCCTGCTGGAGCTGCCTGACGGCACCAGCCACCGGCCGGCCTATCTCCCTCGCGGCATCGAGGAGCCCGAGACCTGCTACATCAAGCGGCTGGAGGCGGCTCGCCCCAGTGGTTTCTACCGAGATGCCCTGCGCACCTACGCGGGGATGCTGTCGCGCCTGAGCTGGCAGGAGCTGCCCGACTCCCTGAGCCGGGTGGCCACCGATGTGGACGGCCAGGGCACGGACCTGGGGGTGTTCCTGTTCCTGGCCGACCTGCTCACCCTGCGCGATGGCGGCTGCCTGATTCTGCAGCTGCCGCCCCAGCACCGCTGGCCCTCAGAAGGGGACCGGCTGGAGGCCCTCGCCAAGGGCGATCGGCTCTCGTTGCCGCGGTTGCAGCTGGTGCCCCGCGGCGACCTGCTCAACTGGCGCCTGCCTACCGATGGCGTTACCGGTGCTCCGGCGTCGGGGCCGGTGGAGCTCGTCTGGCGGGAGCCACGCCGGCAGGCCCTGCCGCCCCGCTTTGCCAGCGGCAATGCCGCTGTGCCCACGGTGCTGATCGACGCCCACGGCGGCCTGGTGCCTGACCTGCAGGCCTGGCTCTACCGCAGCCTCACGGTGACGGACGACGGACTGGTGCTGCGCAGCTGGCAGGCCAACCCCAACCCCGGCGCTGCCGATGGCTACGACGTGGTGCCGGTGGGCGAGCCGTCGCTGCTGCCCCAGCGGTTTGATCTGCCGGCCCTCTGGTACTCAGTGGATGGCACTGCCTTTGGCGAGGGCGATCTGCCCCATCTGGGCCTGGCGCACCAGTACCTCAACCACTACCGCTGCCGCAGCGAATACGAGGACCTCTTGTCGCGCACCGCCCTGCCGGTTGGCGTGCGCACGGGCCTGGTGGATGCCTACGGCTTCCGCCGCAGCGACGGCGCTCTCGGTTCAGGTGCTGCCACCGGCGGCGCAGAAGGCCAACGGCCCCAGCGTCTGGTGCTCTCCACCTCCTCCTTCATGGACTTGCCGGAGGGCGCCACGTTCCAGTGGGTCGAAATAGAAGCCCGGTCACTGGCGGAGCACCGGGCCTACCTGCAGCAGCTGGAGGAGGCCATGCGCCGCGACGCCCTGATCCCCGCCGGCGGCCACGGTCCAGCCCGCACCGAGCTGGAGATTTCCCTGACTGCCGGCCAGAGCTTTGCGGTGCTCCAGTCGCTGGCAGGCCAGAAGGCCTCGATGCTCAGCACCCTGCTGCGCCAGTGGACCCGCCTCACCGGCGAAAAGCTCTCCGACACTCCGGCCTGCAGCGTGGAGATCTGCCCGTTGGTGCCGCCGCAACCACCGCGCAAACCCCAGCCCTCGGTGCAGGAGTGGCTGGTGCTGCATGAGCGGGGGGTGATCGACGGCGCCGAGCTGCGCCAGCAGCTGGGGCTGGGCGAGCCCAACGGGGGCAGAGGCAGCTGATCTGGCAAGGGAGGGCATGACCCAGTCCTCCCCACCCACCTGCACCTGGCGTCCCGGTGATGCCGAGGCCTTGCGCATCGCCCTGTCCATCCCGGTGACCAGTGCCGCCCTTGCGGCCCTGAACCGGGAGATGGCCCAGCTGCAGACCCACTACCCCACAGGGGTCTGCACCGCCCAGGGCCACCTCGATGCCATTGCGGCGCTGAATGAGCAGCTGGCCGCACTGACACCGGCAGAGGTGAACAGCCCGGTGCGCAGCCGGCGCAAGGGCGTGGCCGGTGGCGTGGTGCCCAACCCACTGCCATTGAGCAAGTTGGCGGTGGTGGAGTACGCCACCGAGCTGCTGCTGGAGGAAACCGAGAGCGAGTGGAACCCCGCGGGCCCCTCACCGGCGGTGGTGCTGGGGAAACAGCGCAGCCAACACATCGGCCAGCTGGCGCTGCTGCTGCCAAGGCTGCAGAACTGGCGCCAGTGCAACCCGGACCCCTTCCGGGGATCGCTGGTGCGGGGTTGAGCGATGGAGCAGCCCCTCTCACCGCTGAACCAGGGCCTCAATCCCCTGCGGGGTGCGCCGCTGTGGGGGCAACTGGTGGGATCACCTGCCATGTCGCCGGTGATCGACAGCCGGGTGGGTCAGCCCGTTGCTGCGCCCCCTGGGGCCTCGCCCCTGTGGCTGGCGCTGCAGCCCTACGCCAATGCCCGCCTCTGCCTGTTCGAGGTGGACCGGCCCGAGAGCCGCAACCTCATTCCGATCCGCCGGCACGTGATCGACTGCTTTCTCGAGCAGAGCGGCATCGTCAGCGGCTACAACGACACCTCCCTCACCGACCCGGGCGATGTGCTGCTGCGCGGTTATTTGTGCCGCGCGGCGATCCTGCCGGTGAGCACCAGCAACACGTTCGACTGGCTGGCGGCCGCACAGGACTGGGCCACACCCGGCTTCCGCGAGGAGGCGCCACTGCCCTGGGATGCATCCCTGCTGGGCACGGTGCAAGCCCCCTGCCAGGGGGTGATGTGGCTGGGGGATCTGGCCCTGCTGCAACCTGAGGGCGGGCTGCCCAGTGGCGGACGGGCCCAGTTCGCCGGTTGCCAGGTGATGCACTTCGGGGCGGACTACGGGCCCGGTGGCATTGGCCTGTTGGTGCAGCCGCTGCTGGGGGAAGCGATCCAGCTGGTGCTCAGGCCCCACAGCGTGCTGGTGCTCAGGGATGGCGACACCTTGAACCTGATCGCTGAGCGCTACGGCACCACCGTGGCCACCCTGCGGCGGATCAACCCCCAGCTGGAAAGCACCCAGAAGATCATCGCCGTCGAGGGCGACTCCCTGGCGGTGCTGGCCGGTCGCTATGGCACCACCGAAAGCAAGCTGCGCAGCCTCAACCCGGAGCTGCAGCAGAGCGAGGCCTATGTCACCGGCGAAGGTGAGACCTTGACCAGCGTGGCGGCCGACCAGAACCTCAGCCTCTCCCTGCTGCGCCAGTTCAACCCGGAGCTGAGCAGCTGGCCCAGCGAGGAACCGCTGCCGGCTGGCACCACCCTGCTGCTGCCCATCTACCGCTCCACCACGCCCATCCAGCCGGGGATGCAGTTGCTGGTGCCTGGCTACATGCCCTCGACGCCGCTGCCGGCGGGGGAGTGGATTTACCTGCCGGCCAGGCGTTCCGCACCAGTGCTGGATGAGGCGGTGGAACCGCTCGGTTGAACCACGCTGAAGAGATCAGACGCACAGGGACCAGTGCTCGAGATACCTCTGCAGGCGATCCGGTTCAAAGTGCCGCGGTTCAGCAGCAACGGCGAATCGATCAACCACAAGGCGATCAGTGCCTCCCAGACGTATCGATGGAATCCGGTGGTACGGCCGACTGGTCTACGGACTGCTTAGCAAGAAAGTATCTAATCATCTTTTCCATGCCTTTCTGCGTGCGGCCATGGGGCCTGAGGCCCTGCTCGGCCCATGCCCGATCAAGCTCCTGGCGCAGCTCCTCGGAAATCCAGCAGGAGAGCATGACCTTGCCTTCCCGGCTGGAGGTGCAGTGGCGCTCAGGCGCGGACATGGATACGAGTTGTGCACATGCACACACTCTGCCTCAGCAAGGGGGGCTGCTCCGGTTACGTGACCTGCACCGATCGGGCAGAATGAGAACCGTTCTCGCCGATGGTGGTCCATGGATCAGCGGGCCATCCAGGTCCCCGTCACGCTGCTCACCGGCTTCCTCGGCGCCGGCAAGACCACCCTGCTCAACCACATCCTCTGCAACCAGCAGGGCCTGCGCAGCGCCGTGCTGGTCAACGAATTCGGGGAAGTCGGCATCGACCACGAGCTGGTGGTGGCCACCAGCGATTCGATGGTGGAGCTCAGCAACGGCTGCATTTGCTGCTCGATCAACGGGGAACTGCAGGACGCCGTGCATCGCGTGCTGGAGCGCCCGGAGCCGATCGATCTGATCGTGGTGGAAACCACCGGACTGGCTGACCCCCTGCCGGTGGCGCTGACCTTCATGGCTGGCGACCTGCGCGACCGGCTGCGGTTGGATTCGATCATCACCCTGATCGACGCCGAGCACTTCAGCGCCACCGCACTGGAGAGCCCGATCGCCCGCGCCCAGGTGGTGTACGGCGACATCCTGCTGCTCAACAAGGCCGACCTGGTGGATGAGCAGCGCCTTGCCGAGGTGGAAGTGGAACTGCGGGCGATCAAAACAGACGCCCGCATCCTGCGGGCCTGCCGCGGGGAAGTACCGCTGGGTCTGCTACTGAGCGTGGGCTTGTTTGAAAGCGACCGGCTGGCTGCACTGCAGGCCCAGGAAGAGGCCAGGGACGAAGCGCTGATTCACCACAAGGATCAGCTCCCTCGGCATGCAACCGGTCATCCCAGTCATGACCACCAGAACAGCCACCACAGCCATGGCGATGGGCATCACCACCATCACCACGAGCACGACCATGAGCATCACGACCATGCCCATACCCCGGAGCTGGAAGGCTTCAGTTCCGTGAGCCTGGCGGTGCATGCGCCCTTCGATCTTCGCCGCTTCCAGCACTTCCTCGATAACCAGTTGCCCGAATCCGTGTTCCGCGCCAAAGGGGTGCTCTGGTTTCGCGAGAGCAACCGCCGCCATCTGTTTCACCTCTGCGGCAAGCGCTTCACGATCGACGATTCCGACTGGCCTGAGGGCTCAGAGCGCCACACCAAGGTGGTGGCGATCGGCAAAGACCTTGACCAGGCAGTGCTAAGGGCCCAGCTCGAGGCCTGCGTCGTGGCGCCATGAGCCAGACCCTCCTGCTCTCAGGGCCTCCAGGGTGCGGCAAAACCAGCTGGATCCTGAGCCAGATCCAGAGCCATTCGGGCCCATCTGGCTATCTGCGCCTTTCGGGCTATCCCGACGAGGGTCTCGCCCAGGCCAGAGACGGCGGGATTGATCTGGCCTACCTGCAGGACCAGTGCCCGGAGCTGCTGGATCTGGGCGATCCGGATCTGGCCCTGGCTCCCCATCCCGCCGGCCTGCTCGCGCTGATCGAACTGCCCCAATTTCATCCACCTGCGCAGACCGGACTGGCAGGGATGGATCGGCGGATTTTGCCGCAGCTGGAAGCCCTGCACCTCACTCCCGATGTCCATCTGCACTTCGGCCGAGACCCTGAGCTGCCCCGGCACGACACGCTGGACTTCAGCCATCTGCAGGCCTGGAGCCTGAACCTCAACGGCTCCGTCTGGGATCCCGCCAGCCTGAGCAGCTTTTGGTTCGAACTGGTGAACGGTGCTTACGGCGATGTCTACCGCGCCAAGGCCCTGATGAACCTGCCCGATGGCCGGGCCTTCTTTTGCAACTGGATGGTGAGCCGCGAGGGCTCGCAGTTCCTCCCCTTGCAGACGATCGCACCGCCCGACGGTCGCCCGGAGCGCCTGTCGCGCCTGGTCGTGCAGGGCAAGGATCTCGATCCCGCCGCCATCGAGGCCACCCTCGCCGACTGCCTGCTCAGCGATGCGGTGCTGGAGCTGCAGCAGGCACCCCTGCGCCAACGGAAGGCCCCGCCCCATCCATCCCCTGCCGCCTGATCGACATGACCCATGCCGTGATCTCCTGCCTGCACGCCAACCTCGCTGCCCTGGAGGCCGTGCTCGCCGACATCGACCAGCGGGGCATCACCACCATTACCTGCCTGGGGGATCTGGTGGGTTATGGCCCCCAGCCCAATGAGGTGGTGAATCTGGTTCGCGAGCGTGCCATCCCAGCTGCCAGGGCTGCTGGGATGAGGACATCATCGAGGGGCTCAACTCCTGTGAGTGCAGCTACCCCTCTCAGCTGGCGGAACGGCGCGGTCATCAGGCCCATCAATGGACTGCCGAGCAGCTGAGCGAGGAGAACAAGGCCTTCCTCGCCAGCCTGCCGATGTCCTTGCGACGCGATCGGCTGCTGTTTGTGCATGGCAGTCCCAACAGTCAGCACGAATACCTGCTGCCCGACATGGATGCCTTTGCCGCTCTGGAGCGGGTGCAGACGGCCGATGCCGACACCCTGTTCTGCGGCCATACCCACCGCCCCTACGTTCGTGAGCTGCGGGATGGCGTCATCCGTGTGCGCGTGCAGGCGCCGACGGATCCGCAGTCACCAGCCGAGCGGGAGATGGCCTTGCCCGTGCGCCGCATCGTCAACGCCGGCTCTGTGGGTGAGCCGCGCCATGGCAACACCCACGCCACCTATGTGATTCACGACGAGGCCACCGGCAACGTCGAGATCCGCGAAGTGCCTTACGACGTGGAGCGCACCTGCAGGGCGATTGTTGAGGTTGGACTGCCGCCGGTGTTCGCCTGGCGTCTGCGCCATGGCTTTGAGTACGCCGAGCGGGCCGATGACGCCAGCCACGTGTGTGAGCGCTGATGGCACGCTGGGCACTGGTGAGTGGGTTGCAGGGCGACCTTGCGCTCTACGAGGCGATTCAACGGGATCTGCGCCAGCTGGGCCGAGTCGACACCCTGTTTGTGTTGGGTGATCTGATTGGTCCCGATAGGGACGCTAATGCTCTGCTGGCTCGGCTACAGGATCCCCGCCGCGGAGAGCTGGCGCCTCAGTGCATCTACGGCTGGTGGGAAGAGCAGTTGCTCGCCGAACGCGGCTATCGCGGTGAGCGGCGGGCTGACCCTCTGCGTCAGCAGTTCGGCCAGGCCGCCGTGGAGGCGCTGGAGCAGGCCGTTGATCCAGGACATCTGGCCTGGCTAGCAGCCCTGCAGTTCGGCTTCATCGAACTGGATTGCGCCCTGCTGCATGGCAGCTCTGCCGATGTGGGCGACAACCTGGGTCCAGACAGCTCACCGCTGCTGCTGCTGGATCGCCTCACCCGTATGGAGGTGAACCGGTTGTTCACCGCCCGCAGCGGCCAGCAGTTCCGCCTCGAGCTCAGCGGCGGTGGAATTGAATCCCAGGTGCGGGATCTGGAGGGCGAACGGCACCAGCAGCAGAGCGTTCCCCAGCGCCAGGTGATCGGCATCGGGACCGGCATCCACTACACCATTTACGACCCCGGCAGCGATCGCCTCGACTTCCTCGTCGCCGGCAGCAGGCCTCAGCAACGGGCGCGGGGGTTTGCATGACCCCGCAGCTGGGGGGAACGATTGAGACCCTGCAGGTGGACCTGGCCGGGAGACAGCTGCGCCTGGTGCTGGAGCGCCGGGGGCCGGCGGCGGCCCCCCTTTGGCTGCTGCTGCCGGCGCTAAGCACCGTGTCGAGCCGGGGGGAATGGAAACCGTTGGCCGAGGCGGTGGCTGATCAGCGCCAGCAGGTGAGCTTCGACTGGCCCGGTTTCGGTGACAGCGACCGCCCTGCGATGCCCTACGACGCCGCCCTACTGCGCTCGGCGCTGCGGGCGGTGCTTTCCTACCTGCGCACCACCACCCGGCAGCGCCCTACCGTGATCGCCGCCGGCCACAGTGCCTCGGTGGCCCTGGGGCTGGCGAGCGAATGGTCCGGGCTGTGGCAGGAGCTCGTGCTGGTGGCACCGACCTGGCGCGGCCCTCTACCAACAATGACCGGCTGGCCGTCGCAGCGGTTCGGCTGGCTGCGGCGTCTTGTGGCAGCCCCATGGATTGGCCCGGCGCTCTACCAACTCAACACCAGCCGGGCGGTGCTTGGGCTGATGCTGCGGCGTCATGTCTGGGTCGCCCCCGCCCTGCTCACACCGGCGCGGATCCGCGAACAGCAGCTGCTGGCCAGGCGCCCCGGGGCACGCTTCGCCAGTGTGGCGTTCGTGAGCGGCAGCCTGGATCCTTCAACCGAGCAGGGCTGGTGGTTGCAGCAGGCGCGCCTGCTCCAATGTCCGCTGCAGGTGGTGGTGGCTTCTGAGTCTCCACCACGCTCCAAAAAAGAGATGGAGGCCCTGGCATGGGAGGCGGCTGATCAGCTCAGCGTGATTCCAGGACGTCTTGGTCTCCACCAGGAATTTGGAGCCCTGCTGGCCCGGCAGTTAGTGGAGAGCGACGCGTCGTTTGGCTGATCACCAGCGCCAACAGGAAGCCCGTAAATTGCACGATCACCACGCAGGGCCCGGAGGGCAAGTTGGTGAGGCCTGAACCCAACAGGCCCAGCAGGGCACAGCCACCGCCGAGGCAGGCGGAGATGAGGGCATAGAGCGGGAAGTGGCGACTCACCAACCGCCCCCCGCAGGCCGGAATCACCACGAAGGCGCTGATCAGCAGCACCCCCACCGCCTTGATCGACACCGCCACCACCACCGCCAGCAGCACGATGAAAGCCAGGCGGTGTCGGCTGGCTCCCACACCGAAGGCTCCGGCCAGGTCGCTGTTGAGCGTCAGCAGCACCTGGGCGCGCAGGCTGAGGGCGAGATAGATCAAGGCGCCGAGCAACAGCACAGCGATCACGGTCAGATCGCTCCAGCTGATGCCGAGGATGTCGCCGAACAGCAGCTGCTGGATGCCGCCGCGGTAGGTCTCCACCAGGCTCAGGGCCACCACCGCAAAAGCGAGAGAGGTGGAATAGACGATGTTGAGCAGGGCGTCCGCCGGCAGACCGCTGCGGGCCACCAGCTGATTCACCAGCAGGGCGAACAGCACCGCGAAAGGGATCAGCACCAGGGTGGGATTGATCCCCAGCAGGATGCCCAGGCTGATGCCCAGCAGAGCGGAATGGCCCAGGGCATCACTGAAGAACGAGAGCTGGCGCAACACCGCGAAACTGCCCAGCAGCCCGCCCAGGGCGCCGGTGAGCAGGCCACCGAGCAGGGCCCGCTGCATGAACGGCTCGGCCAGAACGGACCGGATGGCTGTCAGGTCCGTCATGGGCGCTGAGCACCGGCGTGGTTGTGCTGATGCCGGTAGGGCACCACGTTGGGCCCGTAGAGCTCCAGCAAGCGGTCGGGGCTGAGGGCGTGATCAGGGCTGCCGCTGCAGCGCAGACGGCGGTTGAGGCAGAGCACCTGATCGCAGCTGCGCCGCACCATCTCCAGATCGTGGGACACCTGCAGCACGGTCCAGCCCTCCTGGCGGCGCAGCTCCAGCAGCAGCTGATGGAACTGCTCGGTCGACGGCACATCCAGGCCTGCCTGGGCCTCATCCAGCACCAGCAAACGCCGGGGACGCACCACACAGAACGCCAGCAGCACCCGCTTGAGCTGGCCACCGGAGAGTTCACTCAGGAGGCGATCGCCAAGATCGGCGCAGCCCGTGCGCTGCAGGGCCTGCTGGATCGCCTGACGGCGGCCGCGGCTGCCACCAGCCAGCCAGGCCAGGTTCAGGCCCGGCAGATCAAAGCCAAACCCAACAAACTCATTCACTGACAGGGGGAAACGGCCCTGCAAGGCCAGGGTCTGGGGCAGGTAGGCGATCTGGGAACGAACCGAGCGTGGAAGCTCTCCGGCAGGACCGAGTTCCTGGCCCAGGATCCGGACCGAACCGCCCGACCTGGGCAACAGCCCCAGCAAAGCCGCCACCAGGGTGCTCTTGCCTGCGCCGTTGGGCCCCACCAGGGCGGTGTCGGTCTCTGGGGCCAGGGAGAAGCTGACCCCATCAACCGCCAGCAGGCCGTCGCGCAGAACGCTCAGGTTCTGCACCTGCGCCATCGGAGGCGATCCCATCAGCTCTCAACCTCCAAAGGCCTGGATCAGATCGGCTGTGTTGCGCCGCATGATTTGGAGATAGGTTCCAGGGTCCTTGGAGGATTCCAAACTGCCGGTCTCTAGTGGGTCAAACACACTGATCTTGACCCCAAGATCCTTCGCCAGGGTGTTGAACGAGCGCTGGCCTTCCTGCGGTTCGCTCAGCAGCGCCTTGAGCTGGGTTGTCCTCACCTCAGCCGCCACCCGCTGCAGATCGGCCGGGTTGGGGTTCAGTTCCGGCACATCCACCAGGAACTCGGCCTTGAGGCCATAGCGATCAGCGAAGTATGGGGCGAAATCGTGGAAGGCGATGAAGGTTTTGCCGCTGTAGGGCTTGAGCTTGCCTGCGATCTCGCTGTTCAGTTGCCGCAGCTGGGTGATGTACGCGGCTGCATTGCGCTTGTAACCCTCAGCGCAGCTGGGGTCAGCCTTGATCAGCCCGTCGCGGATGGTTTCCACCTGCTGCACGGCCCGCAGTGGATCCAGCCAGATGTGGGGGTTCACCGCCCCATGGGCATGTCCATGGACCTCGTCCTCTCCATGCTCATGGCCGTGTTCCGCTTCTTCTTCTGGCGAGTCGATGGTGGTGATGCCGCGGCTGGAATCAATCACAGCCAGCTTGCTGTTGCCAGCCGAGGCCACCAGCTTGTCCAGAAAGCCCTCCATCTCCAGCCCGTTTTTGACGAGCACGCGGGCCTGGCGCAGCGCCGCCAGATCTCCTGGCTTGGCCTGGAAGTCGTGGGGACCTGTGCTCGGCGGAATCAGGGCGGTGACCGTGGCGCAGTCGCCCGCCACGGCGCGGGTGAACAGGGTGATCGGCAGGAAGGTGGTGACCACCTTGAAGGCCTTGCCCGCCGTGGTATCAGGGGGCTCCGGGCGGGGTGCACCGCAGGCGGCCAACAGCAGGACCCCGATCAGCCCCCCGGTCCGCTTCAACAGGGCTTGGAGCCCGGCAGGCAATCGCATCCGAAGCTTCCTAGCGAGAATGATTCTCATTCTATAGCTAAGCCTTGAAGCCGGCCCCTGCGCGCTGGTTCTGCCGCTCGCGCGGCGGAACCTTCACCGGCCACAGCCACCAACGCCCGTTGGCATCACCGGCCGCCAGGTGGCGGCCATCCGGACGCCAGGCCAGGGCATTGAAAGCGCTGCCCTGGCCCTCAAGCGGCTGCAGCATCCGGCCTCGACCATCCCAGAGCGCCACGCTGCCGTCGCTGGAGGCACTGGCCAGCAGGGTGCTGCCGGGTGCAAAGGCCAGTGCATTGACGCGTTTTTCGTGCCACAGCAACGGTTCGGGCTGCCAGGCCTTGGGACCCTGCTTTACCTGTGTCCACAGGATCACGGCCTCTGCGGCGGCGCTGGCCAGCAGCGGGGCCAGGCGGCCGGGCTGCTCACTCCAGGCCAGCTGGCGCACCTTGGCGGGGAAACCGCTGAATTGCCAGGGCTGGCCGTGGCAGCCCTGGGGCCACACCAGCAGGGAGCGATCCAGCATGCCGCAGGCCAGATGGTGGCCCGGCCCTGAAAAGGCCAGGGCCAGGCCGGCCGAGGCGATCGGGTTGCGCAGCGGCGGATCGGCCGGCGTGCTCAGGCATGGCTGCCACAGCACCAGTTCACCGTGGCAGCTGGCGGCCAGCTGAACGCCATCAGCGCTCCAGGCGAGGGCCTGAATGGTGCCGGGCAACTCCAGCGGTGGCTGGCGCCACTGGCGGCTGGCCCCGTCCCAGAGCCGCAGCTCACGCCCGGCAGCCACCGCCAGGAGCAGGCCACCCGGCTGCCAGGCCGCCGCATCAATCCAGCCGCCGCCCAACGGGATGGGATCCATGGCCAGCGGGCGCACCCCGGTGCCGCCCAGCTCCCAGAGCAGCAGCTCGCCGTCCTGGCCAGCGGCCATCAGGAACTGGCCATCGCTGCTGAAGCCCACCACATCGAGGCTGCTGTCGCGGTCGCCGCGCAGGAGTTCCTCACAGCCGGCGAGGAAATCGAGCAGAAGCAATTCACCACCGGCGCTGGCGATCGTCAGAAACTCTCCGTCGGCCGACCAGGCCAGGGCCGAGATCGGCTGCTGCAGATCACCGCAGAGCCGTTCGCTCACCAGTGGGGCCGGGGGTGCCACCGACAGCTCAGGCCACACAGGCCAGGAAGCCGGCTCGCAGGGCCTCGGCATCGAGATCACGGCCGATGATCACCAACTCGGTGCGGCGCAGCTCCGCGGGCTTCCAGGGGCGATCGAAATCGCCATCCAGCAGCATGTGCACTGACTGGAACACGTAGCGACGCGCTTCTCCCTGGAGCTGGATGATGCCCTTCATCCGGAACAGATCCGGGCCGCGCTCGGCTACCAGATCCGACAGCCAGCGCCCCAGCTTCTCAAGGTCCATCGGCCGTTCTTCCACTAAGGCCACCGAGCCCACGGCATCGTCGTGCTCATGGGCGTGCTCGTCCACCAAAAAGCCCGGATCGAGGCTCAGGGCCCGCTCCAGCTCGAAGGCTTCCACCCCCAGCAGCTCCTGCATCGGCACATCCGCGTTGTGGCTGGTGAGCAGGCGAGCCACGGGGTTGATGGCACGCACCCGCCGCTCGATGGCGTCACGCTCAGCGTCGCTCACGAGATCACTTTTGTTGAGCACCAGCACATCGGCAAAGGCCAGCTGCTCCTGCACCTCTTCTGTATCCCAGTGCTGCTCCACGTGTTTGAGGTCCACCAGGGTGACCACGGCATCGAGGCGCAGCTCATCGCGCAGGTCTTCATCGACGAAGAACGTCTGGATGACCGGCGCCGGATCGGCCAGGCCGGTGGTTTCAATCACCAGGTGATCGAAGCGATCGCGCCGCTTCATCAGGTTGCCGATGATGCGGATGAGATCGCCGCGCACGGTGCAGCAGATGCAGCCGTTGTTCATCTCGAAGATCTCCTCATCGGCATCCACCACCAGCTGGTTATCGATGCCCACCTCCCCGAATTCATTCACGATGACCGCCACCTTGAGGCCGTGCTCATGGGTGAGGATCCGGTTGAGCAATGTGGTCTTGCCGGCACCGAGGTAACCGGTGAGCACGGTCACCGGCAGGCGCTCGGTGGCGGGAACAGGGCTGGAGAAGGCCATGGCCGGAGGGGAGCCGAAGCCCCGTATGCTGAGAATGGTTCTCGTTTTAGGAGGTTGCGCACCTGGCGGTCCGCCCATGGCTCCACACGCCCATCCCACCGATCCCAGCGACATGCCCCTGGGGCCCCGGCAGCGGGCCCTGCTGGCCGTGCTCCAGGCGGCGGATGCCGAGCTCAGCGGCCAGGAGCTGCATGAACGGCTCAAGCAGGCGTCGCAGCGGCATGGCCTGGCCACCGTGTACCGGAACCTGCGACTCCTCCAACGCTCTGGTCTGGTGCGCTGCCGCAAGTTGACCAATGGGGAGAGCGTCTATGCCCCGCTGGAGCGCGATGACCATCACCTCACCTGCGTGAGCTGCGGCCACAGCGAACCGTTGCCAATCTGCCCGGTGGCAACGGGTGGTCTCGGCCTGACGAAGGTCTTGCTGCAGGGATTCAAGCCGCTGTTTCACACCTTCGAGATTCACGGCCTCTGCCGTTCCTGCCAGCAGAGCGAGCCGTTGGCCCATGGCTGACATCGTGATTGTCGGGGCCGGGCCCCAGGCTCTCACCCTCAGTTGTCTCCTGCTCCAGAAACGACCGAGGCTGCAGCGACGCCTGCGGATCGTTGACCCCAGCGGCCGCTGGCTGAGCCGCTGGCAGCGGCAGATGGACCAGTACGAGATTCCCTGGCTGCGCTCCCCCTCACCCCATCACCCCCATCCGAACGCCCATGCCCTGCGGCAGTTTGCGCAGTCCCGGCAGCGCAGCCGTCAGCTGGAGGGCCCCTATGGCCTCCCCCACACCGATCTGTTCGGGGACTTCTGCCGCCAGGTCATCAGCGAATACCAGCTGACTGAGGGCGTACGGGCCGCGAGCGTGGAGCGCATCCGGCTTCCCAAGGTGGGAGGCGGCTCGATGGAGCTGGCACTCAGCAATGCCACCACCGTGGCCGCCTGCCGGTTGGTGATTGCCACGGGGAGCGGCACACCTCAGATGCCCGCCTGGGTCGGGGAGATCGCAGGCGACCCTCCGCTAGACGCGCTGCTGCACAGCGACAGGATCCATCTCCCGTCGCTGTACTCACTGCAGGGCCAACGGATCCTGATCGTGGGCGGCGGGCTCACCAGCGCCCATCTGGCCCTGGGCGCGCTCCGGCGGGGTGCGCTGGTGCATCTGCTCTGTCGGCGGACCCTGAAGCACAAACCCTTCGATGCCGATCCGGGCTGGCTTGGGCCCAAATACCTCAAGGCCTTTCATGCCGAACCCTGCATGCGGCGGCGTCAGCGGCAGGTGCTGGAGGCCCGCGACGGAGGCTCCATCACGCCGGAGACGGCCGCCCAGCTGAGGCTGGCCCAGCGCGCAGGGGCGCTGCAGCTCCACGAACACTGCGAGGTGCGTTCCGCCCGATGGTGCCCGGACCACTGGTCTGTGCGCTGCACGGATGGCCATGGACTTGATGTCGATCGGATCTGGCTCGCCACAGGGGACCGCCAGGGCGTCAGCCAGCACCCACTGTTGCGACAGGTACAGGAGCAGCGTCCGATCGACTTGGTCAACGACTGGCCCGTGCTGGACTCCGACCTGCGCTGGCCAGGCAGCGCCGTGCACGTGATGGGTGCTCTCTGTGCCCTGCAGATCGGCCCCGCTGCCCGGAATCTGTTCGGCGGGCGGGAGGCAGCCCAGCGCATCTGCCGGGCTGTGATCAAACAGTGATCAGCGCCAACCAGCAGTGAAAAGCCCCGGGGGCCCGCAGGCCCACCGGGACAAGGGGCCGGAGCCCCCTGGCGGTTCAGAGCACCGCCACGGTGCCGAGGTGCCAGGGGGCTGAACCCATGACAGCCCGGTCGTTGGTCCCGTTCCCGGTGAATCGGTGGTCTGCCAGATCCGGTGGCTCTGGTGAGGCTTCTACAGGCGGTCGCGACCAGCAGAACAGCAGGGCCCCCGGGGGAGCCCCCCCGGCTGGACTCCCTTAATGGCAATAGGAGATGCGAGCTCAGCCCGGACGGGGCGCTTGCAGCACCACAGCCGTGATGGGTGATGCCCTCCTCTATCTTCTCTCAGTCCAGCCGCTCGAGCAGCGGTAGCGCTCCAGCGCCCCTGGCCCCTGCTGCCCCCTGGCAGCAGCACAGCCAGCTCCAGCAGCAACCCAACCAGGGGCCAGCTGGCTCCAGCGCCCTAGCTGGCGCTGACCCTGATCCCCTCGACCCCGACGAGGACGACCTTGGCGGCATCGATCTGGGGAGCAGCGACGACAACCTCGATCCCGCTGCCCCTCCCGATTCCAGCAGCGGCCCCGGCGGCAGCGACAACGACGACCCCCCTGCCGCTGCTTCCAGCAGTGCTGATCCCCTGCGGGCTGAACGGCGCCGCAGCAACCAGCTGGAGAAGGAGCTGCGCAAGGCCCGTGCCCAGCTGTCGCGCTTCTCGGAGATCAACCCGGACGAGTACGCCCGGCTGCAGGACGCCGAGCGCAAGCGCGAGGAGTTCGAGCGCCAGGTGGGCGAGCGCGAGCGCCAGCTCAATGAGGCCAACCTGCGCCGCGTGCGCAGCGTCGAAAAGGAACGGGACGAGGCCCGCTCCCAGGTGCAGAACCTGCGTAAGGAGCGCTTGATGGAGCGCCTGTTCTCCGAGGCTGAGGGCCGCGTCGGTGGCGATGAGCGGGGCACCTTCTTTGACACCTTCGTGACGCTCTGCGGCGGTCACTTTCAGCTGGCGGAGGTGGATGGCCGCGAGCGGCTGGTGCCGGTGGACGGCAAGGGCCAGCCCCTCACCGCCGATGGCGTGGCTCTCAGCGATTGCGACTACATTGAGGAGCTGCGCCGCCACCCGGTGTACAGCTTCCTGTTCCAGCAGCGCAGTGGCCTCTATTCCGCTGCTGTGCCGGAGACCGGTCACGAGCACGGGGGAGCCGTGAACCTGCAGACCCTGAGCACCGCTGAGCTCTATCTGGAGGCCGTCAAGGGCACCACGCCCAGGGCGGCTGCACCGCGGCGCTGATCAGCCAGCCGGGAGGGAGCGATGGCCTGGTATCTGGTGTTCTGGCGCAACCGATCGACCGCAACGGTGGTGCCGGCCGGCAGCGCATCCCAGGCCCGCTCCCGTGCCCAGCGCCGACACAAGAGGGGCTATGGGGTGATCGTGGCCGCCCGCCGCGCCAATGCCCAGGACAGCCGGCTGATTCGCCGCGGTGTCTGGGTGCGGCGGCGCCGCGATGACAGCAGCCCTCAGTTCGGCACTGCTCGCTCCAAAGCCCGGGCACGGCGGCAACGCAGCAGCTACCGCCACTGGTTGTGAGCGAGCCTCACCGCCCGCGCCTGATGGCGCGCACGGCCTGCAGGGCCTTCATCTCCTCGGCGGCCATGGTGGCGGCCCGCTTGAGCCGGCCGGGATCACGGCGGATCTCCTCGGCCTGCCGCAGGGTGCGCAGGTCGCTCTCGGCCCGCCAGCGGGCTTCCTCCTGGGCCAGCTTCTTTCGCTCGGCCGCACTGATGCCCGGCAGCGGGGGAGCGGCAGCTGGTGCGCTGCTGCCTCTTGGGGTGCGCCGCGGTTTGCTTGTGCTGGTTTTGTCGGTGCCGGTCTTGGGGGTGCGGGTGGCCATGGTTTTATGGGTCTACACCATCTGTTGCCAGCTATTACATGCAAAGACCAAGGCACATTGGTGGCGACAATGAAATTAGCCCAGGCATAACTGATAGGCATACGCAGGTATCGAAATGCCCGCGATAAATCAGTCAGTGTCCTTGCGCGACCCTGAGAATAGATGCTTGCGGTACTGGTGGGCGGATGCTGCGTTCGAGAGGGACGGCATAATCCTTTCGCGCGTAATGTCAAGGTCAAATAGTAAGCGCAATAACTCGCTTGATTCTGACGCGG
>NZ_JBSYHW010000056.1:0-16844 GCF_056108345.1 Cyanobium sp. NIVA-CYA 375
GATGCGGCGGTAGGCCTCCTCCTCCGTGGAGGCAATTCCCCTGATCACAGACAGATTCGAGAAGGAGCGGATAATCGCCAGCAGCCCCAGATGGCTTTTCATGGCGCGATAGGCCAATGATTTGGCGGCTTCCAGACCCCGCAAGGCGGCCAATCCCTGTAGGGGAATAAGCAGCATAAAGCCCAGCATCACCGTCCTGGAGCACCGGCGCACCAGCTGGAGGCGAGCCTGATGCCGAACCGACTGGGGAGGAGGGCAGCTGGGCGATGCTGACGCCACCATCGGTGGCGGCGTAGACGTTGCCGTCGCTGGCGTAAACGCGACTCACACTGTTGGCCCCCAGGCCGTTGGCGGTGGTGTAGTTGGTGAAGCTGAGCCCGTCAGCCAGGGCGGCCGGGGTGGCGGCGAGGCCAGGGTTGCGGCGGCCGGAGCCGCACCACCGCTCCAGCTCTTGCGACCATTAAACTGGTTGGCAACTGGTTGATGAAATGGCCATGCGCAGCGTTGGCGCCTTCGAGGCCAAGACCCATCTGGCGGCTCTGCTTGATGCGGTGAGCGCCGGGGAGCAGATCACGATCACCCGCCATGGCCGTCCCGTTGCTCGGCTCGTGCCCCCTGCCGCCGAAGCTCCAACCAGCGTGATCGACACCATCACCCGCTTGCGTCAGTTCAGCCAGGGGCAGACCCTCGGCGGCCTCACCATCGCGGAGCTGCGTGATCAGGGCCGCCGATGAATCACCCGGAAGCGAGCGGCGCGGCGGAAATGGCGGCAGAGCTTGTGCTGGATGTGTCCCTCAGCTGCGCCTGGTGCTTTGCCGATGAGGCCAGCGAGCCGGCCTGGGCGATCCTGGAGCGGATGCAGGGCGGCCGGGCCCATGTGCCGGCCCTCTGGCTCTGGGAAACGGCCAATGTTCTGGTGCAGGCCGAGCGCCGTGGCCGCATCAGCCCAGCGGCGATCCGCACCTATCTCGGCCTGCTGGAGGGCCTGCCGATCAGCATGGACCAACCCAGTAGCGCCAGCGCCTGGCATGACACGCTGGCCCTGGCCCGCAGCCACCGCCTCACCAGCTACGACGCCGCCTATCTGGAACTGGCGCTGCGCCGCGGCCTGCCCCTGGCCAGCCGCGACCAGGCCCTGCAGGCGGCGGCCCGAGCCGAGGGCGTGCCCCTGCTGCCGAGCTGAGCACGCCGGCTGGAAGGTCCTCGGGTCGACACACGGTGGCCTGCTGGCCGTGCTGCAGGTGCAGGGCCTTCAGTGCCTTCTCCACCCCCTGATGGCAGGCGAAGCAGGCCCATTCGTGGTGACCGGCGGCGGCACTCACCCCTGCCAGTTCCAGATCGGCGCAGGGCTGGCGGAGCCAGTCGGCGGAGCGGTTCATCGGACCATTGTGGCCGCGGCTCAATTGTGGCCGCGGCTCAATCGCCGGCACTGTCCGGCTGTTCACTGGCCAGCGCCTCGAAGTAATCGGCGTCAGCGCCGCGTTTGCGGGAGCCACCGCGAGGGCCTGCGAAGGGTGAAGGCTTGCCTGGGGTGCTGGGCGGGGAGTGGAGCAGCGCTTGGTCGGTTGAACCCTGCTGCTGCCGCTCGTCGCTGTGTTGTTCCTGGAGATGGCGGTTCTGAAGCAGCAGCTGTTGTTGGTTCTGCTCCTGCTGAATCAGGCGGCGCACGTCCTGATTCTCGCGCCGCTCCTGCTGCCAGAGCAGGCCCGCCTCCAGCACTGCTTCCACGCCCTGGCGCCACTCCGCCCGCATCGACAGCGCACTGCCCTTGCGCTGGGCAGCGGCGGCAAAGGCCAGGGCCAAGCCCAACGACAACAGCACCACCCGCAGGCAGTCCTTACCCAGAGCGATGAGCTTGGCTGGATCCAACGCCTTGCCAGGCAAGGATCCCGAAGCCCCAGCCGCCTGGTCGCCACTGCTGGCCCTGGCCCGCTGCTCAACGGCCTGCAGCTGACTGAGCAGGCTGGTTTTGAGCACCGCCAGGCTCTGGCTCTGATCCACCGAGCCCAGGGGCGGGGCATGGATCGCCGCCAGATTGGCCTGTAATGCCGCGACGCTGTTGGCGCTGACCACGGCCTGGCGGAACTGGGCGATGCGCGCCAGCTCCTGGCGGGCGCCGCGAGATTCGGCGGCACCGGCCCAATCGAGGGCTCGCCAGGCCGCCAGACCCTGCAACGGAACCAGCAGCAGATAGGCCAGCGCCACCCAGCGGCATAGGCCCCCCACCAGTTGCCGTCGCTCCACCAGCCACTCGGCCTCCGGCAGCAGGGCCAGAAAGCCATTGGTGCAGAGCGCAGCGATGAACGCCAGCTGCCAGAAGGGATCGGCCAACCTCAGCGGAATCAGTGGCAAGGCCACCGCCAGGGCGAAGAACAACAGCAGCAGCGTGGCCACCGCCGCCAGCAGCGAGGCCAGCCGCCGGCGCTCCAGGGGAGAAAGGGCGAACTCCACCGGCAGGCCTCAAGCCTGTGGCTGGCCGGAACCCAGGGGCTGGCGCGACAGCTTGATCCGCTTCCTCAGCTTGCTGCTGAAGCCGAAGGCAGCGGCGGCGCCGAACAGCGGCAGGGGGCCGGGGACTGGTGGTGTGTAAAGAGTTGCCTGGGCCCATGTACGCTGGTTAGCATAGGAAATACTGCCTATTCCCACAGCAGAGGTTGAGCCTACCCATCTATAGTTTGAGATGCCAATTGTATTGTCTTGGTACCCGAAAAATGGACCCAAAGTACCATTAGCATTGAGCAAACCTAGCGAACTTCCCACTTGCCCTGCGAAGGATTGAGCCATTGTTGAATTGTTCCACCAAGGCATCACCCCTGGCGCCGGGGGCAGGGCGAATTTGCTGGCGTTGGCGTTGTAAGTCCCCGTAAAGGTGGTCACGTCGTACTGCACACCACCCACCGTCACCACAAGGGCCATCAGCCTCAGCCCGGGCTGAGGCTGATGGCCGCCAGGGCCGCAGCGGCGCCGAGGGCCAACTTGGGCAATGCATCTATAGAGACACGAAGCAGAGCCATTGCTGAGATCAGCATGATCAACAGCTGTATTGCAGCATGTTTCCCCCCCTGCAAGCTTTTGGCTCAATTGACCCAATGAATCGGGCCTAATTTCCTGAGCCGATTCGCTGACCACTCTCTGGACTGCGGCCGATTCAGTATCGATAGGCACGTTTTGACCGAAGGCAAGGTTTGAGGGGCTGCGGGCTGCAGACCCGGTCCGCTCCGTTTCCGAGACCTGGAATCGCGAAGCGCCCGCAGCCCTGGCCCGGGCCTGGTGGGCTTGCCGCAGACCATCAAGGGCGGCCCTGGATCCGCTCGCCCCGGCGATCGAGCACCTGCCCGACCCGTTCGATGGGCGCCAGCAGGGATGGGTGACGGCCAGCACGTGTTCAAGGCGCAGGGCCAGCCGCAGGATGGCGCGACGGAACGTCGCCCTACAGTTGGTCATCCAGATGGTCAACGGCCATGCTGCAGGTGACGGTGGCAGAGGCCAAGACCCAGCTCTCCAGCCTGCTGGATGCGGTGGAGGCCGGCCAGGCCATAGTGATTACACGCCGCGGCAAGCCCATCGCGGAGCTCGTGCCCCGCTGCAGCGTGCGTGATCTGCTGCCCCAGCTCGCAGCCCTGCGCGCCTCGCTGCCCGCACAGCCAGCCAGCGGCGTGGACACCATCCGGGCGTGCTGCGGAAGGTGGCCAGAAGATCCACCAGGGCGTCGAGGCGACGGGGTTCACATGCGCAGCCCATGCTGCAAAACAAATTAGGATCGATCAGCACTTCGTATGACGGATGCTCTATGGATGTCACCACCGTCTCCCCGAAATTTCAGGTTGTGATCCCCAGGCGGGTCCGCGAGCAGTTCGGCCTCAGCCCTGGCCAGACGCTGCAGGTGATCGTTTTGCCGGGACGCATTGAACTGGTGCCCACCACGTCTCCCGCTGAGCTGCTCGGTTTTCTGCAGGGCAGGAACACGTTTCAGCGCGAGGACGATCGCCTGTGAGCATGACCCGGGTGGTGGTGGACTCATCAGGCTGGATCGAGGTGTTCACCAATGGTGGGCACGCTGACCACTTCCTGGCCCTGATGGCCGATCCGTGCTCCCTGGTGGTGCCGGCGATCACCATCTATGAAGTTCACAAATGGGTCTTGCGTGAATACGGAGAAGCCAAGGCCATTCAGGCGGCCGCGGCGATGCAGTGCGGGCAGGTGGTGGTTCTCGACAGCCGGTTGGCCCTGGCTGCGGCCCAGCTCAGCCATGCGCTGCAGCTGCCGATGGCTGACAGCATCATCCTGGCCACGGCCAGGGATCAGCAGGCCAGGCTGCACACCATGGACAGCGATTTTCGCGGCATCGCCGACGTGGAGTGGCTGGAGTCGATTGCCTGAACGGCAAGACCTGTGCCCTCGCGCCATCCGGGCGTTGCGGGATGGGCCCGGCGCCTGATGCTCACCATCGACACCTGCGTGCTCCTGGCGGTGCTGACACCGGAAATGCACTCCCCCACCGCCGCGGCTTTTCTGGCCCAGGCCAGTGCACCACTGGCGATCAGCTCCTGGAGTGTCACCGAGCTCCATTCCGCCCACGGCCTCAAGGTGCGCACCAAGGCCCTGAGCCCCTCGCAGGCCGAGGCGGTGCTGCAGGGCTTTGAGCACGGCCTGGCGCCGGGACTGCTGGTCCTGGAACTGGAACCCCAGGACTTCCGCAATGCCAACGCCTGCCTGCGCGGCTGGACCACAAGCCTGCTGGCCGCTGATGCCCTGCACCTAGCCATCGCCAGCGGGCGTGGAGCCAGCCTCTGCAGCCTCGATGCCCCGTTCGTGGCGGCGGCCCACCAGTTGGGCCTGGACGCTCAGCTACTTGGAGCATAGATGCGCACTAAAATGCGCACACCGATGGCCCTAGAGCATGCGCACCACCCTGGAGCTGCCGGATCCGCTGTTCGCACGGCTGAAAGCCCGCGCGGCCAGCGAGCGCCTAACCCTCAAGCAGCTGCTGCGCAGCTATGTGGAGCAAGGGCTCAGCGCCGCACCCGAGCGGGCCGGGCTGAGCCGATCCGCGGCCACGCTGCCGCGTTTGGACGGGTCCCTGGCCATCAAGGACCACCAGCTCAGCAACGCCACGCTGTTCGAGCTGCTCGACCCATGAGCACCCCAGCCGACCTGCCGGATCTGAATGTCTGGTTGGCGTTGATCTGGCCCGAACATATCCATCACCAGCACGCCGTTCGGTACTGGGAACAGCAGGCCGCTGAACAGGTGCTGTTCTGCACGGTGACCGCTCTGGGGCTGGTGCGCCTGGTGTGCCAGCAGAAGCTGATGGGCACGGCTGTCAGGAACGCTGCAGAAGCGTCCGACCTGCTAAGCGCCCTTTGCCAGCAGCCTGGCGTCCAGATGGCCCAGCCGGACCATGACGGCTGGGAGGTGTTTCACCACCTGCTGCGTGGCGGGCTGCGTGGCGGTGAGATCCCGTCCCGCCTCTGCACCGATGCCCACCTGGCGGCCCTGGCGATCGCCAATGGCTGGCGCCTGGTGAGTTTCGATCGCGATTTCGAACGGTTTGCGGCCCTGGAGAGGCTGCCGCTGCCGTGACCAGCACCGATGGTGTCCCACCGCCTCAGCGGCCCGCCAGTCTGCCCAATCCCAGCTGCAGGGCTAGCTCCGGATCTCCCAGGCCCTTGATCATCAGCGCATGCTGCGGCTCACTCAGGACCGCATCAACAATCAGAAGCGTGCGGATCTCCTCCACCAGCGCGCGGGCCTGCTCCAGCTAGGCCCTCGAGGCCATCCTGCTCCCTGGCGACCATAAAGACCAACTGAAAATGGGCAGCAGGCCCAATCAATCTCTCCGTTGAACGATTGACCAGCGAGGAGAACATTCTGCCGGGAGGCGCACTTCTTCCGGGGAACGGCCCAGCGGCGATCCGGCCGTCCGAAACGAACATCTAGATTTTCCCCACTAAACCGCCGCCGCCCAGGCCCGATGGTGCTCGCCAATCCCACCGGCACCTGGACCGCCGCCGCCGGCGCCGCCCTCTACGGCCTCGATCGCTGGGGGGATCCCTACTTCTCCGTGAGCGATCGCGGCCACGTGATGGTGCAGCCCCGGGGCGACCGGGGCGGCTCCCTCGATCTGGTGGAGCTGGTGCAGGAGCTGCAGGGCCGCGACCTAAGCCTGCCCCTGCTGATTCGCTTCGACGACATCCTCGAAGACCGGCTCGAACGCCTGCACGGCGCCTTTGAGCGGGCCATCGCCCAGTACGGCTACGCCGGGCGCTACCAGGGGGTGTTTCCGGTGAAGTGCAACCAGCAGCGCCACGTGGTGGAGGAGCTGGTGAGCAGCGGCCGGCGCTGGCACTTCGGCCTGGAGGCCGGCAGCAAGGCGGAGCTACTTATTGCCCTGTCCCTGATCGACGACCCCGAGGCCCTGCTGATCTGCAACGGCTATAAGGATCAGCGCTACATGGAAACCGCAATTCTGGCCAGGCGCCTGGGGCGCCAACCGGTGGTGGTGATCGAGCAGGCCGATGAGGTGGAGCGGATCATCGCCGCCAGCCGCGAGCTGGGTGCGGCGCCCCTGATCGGCATCCGGGCCAAGCTCTCGGCCCGCAGCACTGGCCGCTGGGGCAGCTCGGTGGGGGAGCGGGCCAAATTTGGCTTGGGCATCCCCGAGCTGCTGGCCACGGTGGAGGCCCTAAGGGCCGCCGACCTGCTGGGCGAGCTGCGGCTGCTGCACTTCCACGTGGGCAGCCAGATCAACGACATCGCCGTGCTCAAGGACGCCCTGCAGGAGGCCGGCCAGATCTATGGGGAGCTCACCAAATTGGGGGCGCCCATGGGCTATCTGGATGTGGGCGGCGGCCTGGGCATCGACTACGACGGCAGCCGCACCGCCAGCGCCGCCTCCACCAACTACTCGCTGCAGAACTACGCCAACGACGTGGTGGCCACGGTGAAGGAGTGCTGCGAACCCCACGGCATCCCCGTGCCCACCCTGGTGAGCGAAAGCGGCCGGGCCCTGGCCAGCCATTTTTCTGTGCTGGTGTTCGACGTGCTCGGCGCCGGCAGCCTGCCCGGTGCCGTGCCCACCCCCCAAGAGGGCGAGGCCCTGATTCTGCGCAACCTGCGCGACACCTACACCGCCATCACAACGCCTGATGCCAGCGTGGAAGCCCTGCAGGAGGCCTGGAACGACGCCCTCAAGTTCAAGCACGACGCCCTGGCCGCCTTCCGCCTCGGCTACCTGAGCCTGCCCGAACGGGGCCTGGCCGAGCAGCTCACCTGGGCCTGCTGCCAGGCCATCGCCGAGCGGCTCAAAGGGCTGCCAGCGGCCACGGTGATCCCCGAGGAGCTACGGGCCCTGCCAGCAGCCCTGGCCTCCACCTATTACGCCAACCTCTCGGTGTTTCGCTCGGCCCCCGACACCTGGGCGATCGACCAGCTGTTTCCCGTGCTGCCGATCCACCGCCTCGACGAAAAACCAGAAGCCCTGGGCAGCTTCGCCGACCTCACCTGCGATTCCGACGGCAAAATCGCCCGCTTTATCGATCCGGCCGGGCACTCGGGGCGGGGCCAGGTCAAACCCCTGCTGGAGCTGCACAAGCTGCGTCCAGGGGAGCCCTACCTGATCGGCATGTTCCTCGGTGGCGCCTACCAGGAGGTGATGGGCAACCTGCACAACCTGTTTGGCAGCACCAACGCCGTGCACATCCGCCTCAAGGCCAGCGGCGGCTACCAGCTCGATCACGTGGTGCGCGGCGACACCAATGCCGAGGTGCTGGAGGTGATGGAGCACAACCCGGAGCTGCTGCTGGAGCGGCTGCGGGTGGCCAGCGAGGCGGCGATCGGCAAAGGCTCGCTGGGCATCAGCGACGCCCGCCGGCTGATGGCCCATCTGGAAACGAGCCTGCGCCAGACCACTTACTTGCAGGGCTGAGGGCTCAGCGAGCACAGAAGCGCACCTGCAGGCTGAGGCGCTCCATCGGCGCAGAGAGCTCGGCGGGATCAAAGGGTGGAACTGCGGCATCAGCCATCGCCGTCGCCCGCATGGCCACCGGCCTGCCGCCACCCTCCAGCAGCACTTCAAGGGGCTGCAGTCCCCGCAGGCCGATCGCTGCAGCCACGTCCTGGGCCTGCTGCAAGGCGTCCTGGTAGGCAGCGCCCAACAACTGCCGCCTGGCGGCCCGATCACCCGCCGCATCCGCTTCGGTGGTGACGGGCAACAGGCGTACCCCCGCCAGCCCACCCACCTGACGCACCAATGGCTGCAACTGGGCAGGGGCAAGCTGGCCAGACACCTGCAGCGAGGCCTGCACCGCCCCAGCTCTGTCACGGCTGGCCCGTCTCTGCCAGGTGGCAGGGGAGGTGACCTCCAGATCAACCACCTGGAGATTTTTCAACGTGGTGCGCACTGCGGCGAGGCGTTGCTGCAGGCTGGCCAGCGCCGCATCGGTACTGGCCTCCTCCGCTTCCAGGGCCAGAGAAAAGCGCAGACGCTGGGTAGGTCGCTTCAGCTCGGCGCTGCCCCGGGCCTCAACCAGGGTGCCCGAGCAAGCGAGTTGCACCTGGGACTGGCCTAACCCGGCCATGGGCACCAAGGGCAAAAGCAGCGGCAACAACCGGAGCAGATTCCAAGCCATAAAGCCTCGGTGTTAATGGCAACAGCTTGGCCGAAGCAAACTTCAACCCAGCTCCGCCACGAGCTGCGCCCGAGCCTGCTCCAGCGCCCCATCCAGCGCCGCGCCATCGCGCCCGCCCGCCTGGGCCAGGTTGGGCCGGCCGCCGCCGCCGCCGCCGCAGGCTTTCGCCACGCCGCCGATGAAGGCCCCGGCCTTGGGGCCGGCCGCAACCACCGCCGCCCCGAAGGCCGCCACCAGGATCACCTTGGCCAGATCGGTCGGATCGGGCAGGCCGCCCAGCACCACCGCTGCCCCGTCGCCCAGCTGGTCGGCCAGGCCCTGGGCGGCGCCCTGCAGGCCGGCCCCCTCGACGCCATCGAGGCGAGCCACCAGCAGCTGGAACTCCCCGAGCGCCTGGGCCTTGTGCACCAGGGCGCCGGCCTTGGCGGTCGCCAGCTCGCTGCGGGCCGCCGCCAGGGCTTTTTGCGCGGCCTTGAGCTCCTCGGCCAGGGCCGCCACCCGCTCCACGATCTCGCCGGGCTGGGCCTTGAAGCGCTCGGCCAGGGGTTTCACCACCGCCTCGCGCTCCTTCAGATAAGCCAGCACCGCCGGGCCGGCCACCGCCTCGATGCGGCGGATGCCGGCAGCCACGCCGCTCTCGCTGACGATCTTGAACAGGCCGATTTCAGCGGTGTTGGCCACGTGGGTGCCACCGCAGAGCTCCATCGACACGCCGGGCACATCCACCACCCGCACCACCTCGGCGTACTTCTCGCCGAACATCGCCACCGCACCCGCCGCCTTGGCCTGCTCGATCGCCATCTCTTGGACTTGGAGGGTGTGGGCATCGCTGATCCAGCCGTTGATCAGGGCCTCGATCTGCTCCAGCTCAGCCGGGGTTACAGCACGGGGGCAGTGGAAGTCGAAGCGCAGCCGATCAAAGGTCACCAGCGAGCCGGCCTGGCCGATGCCCGGATCCACCACCTGTTTAAGGGCTGCCTGCAGCAGGTGGGTAGCCGTGTGGTTTGCCTGGGCGCGGCGGCGGCAGGCCCGGTCCACCTGGGCATTCACCAGCTCGCCGATGGCCAGGCTGCCGCGCTCAATGTGGCCGCTGTGCACAAACACTGAGCGGTTGCGCGACACCGCCTCGATGCTCACGATCACGCCATCGCCTGAGAGCACACCCCGGTCGCCCACCTGGCCGCCGCCCTCGCCATAGAAGGGGGTGGAATCGAGCACCAGTTGCACGGCGTCGCCGGCGCCGGCGCGCTCGGCCGGCTCACCGTTCACCACCAGGGCCAGCACGCAGCTGGGGTGCTCCAGGGCCTCGTAGCCCTTGAAGGCCGTGGCCTCGGCAGCGGCCGCCATCTGCTCAATCGCCCCCTGCAGGGTGAGGTCGATGCTCACGGCCGCCGCCTTGGCCCGCTGGCGCTGGGCCTCCATCGCCGCCTCAAAACCGGCCAGGTCCACCGAGAGCCCGTGCTCCTCAGCGATCTCTTCGGTGAGCTCCAGGGGGAAGCCGTAGGTGTCGTAGAGCTCGAAGGCCTGCTCGCCGCTGATCTGGCTCGGCTTAGCCGCCAGCACCTCAGCCAGCAGCTTCTCGCCCCGCTCCAGGGTTTCCAGGAAGCGGGCCTCCTCGCGCTCCAGCTCGGCCAGGATCACCTCACGGCGCTCCAGCAGCTGGGGGTATGCCGCTGCCATCAACGTGATCGACGCTTCACCCATCGCCGCCAGGAAGGGCTTGTCGATGCCGAGGAGCCGGCCGTGGCGCACGACACGGCGCAGCAGGCGGCGCAGGATGTAGCCGCGGCCCAGATTGCTGGCGGTCACGCCATCGCAGATCAGCTGGGTGATGGCGCGGCTGTGATCGCCGATCACCTTGAGGCTCGTCTTGCCCTTGGCGTCGAGGCCGCGGTAGTCGACCCCCGCCAAACCCGCCGCCGTTTCGATCAACGGGTAGATCAGGTCGGTTTCGTAGTTGTTCGGCACGCCCTGCAGGATCTGGGCCATGCGCTCGAGGCCCAGGCCGGTGTCGATGCAGCGGGCTGCCAGCGGCGTGAGGGTTCCCTCCGCGTCGCGGTTGTACTGCATGAACACCAGGTTGTAGAACTCGATGAAGCGGCTGTCGTCCTCCAGGTCGATGCCGACGTCGCCCAGTTCAGGCTTGAAGTCGTAGTAGATCTCCGAGCAGGGGCCGCAGGGGCCGGTGGGACCTGATGCCCAGAAGTTGTCGGCCTCATCCATGCGGATGATGCGCTTGGGGTTCACGCCCACCCCGTCGCGCCAGATGGCTTCCGCTTCGTCGTCTTCGCGGAAGACGCTCACCACGAGATTCGCCGGCGAGAGGCCAAACACGCCGGTGCTCAGCTCCCAGGCCCAGGCGATCGCCTGCTCCTTGAAGTAGTCGCCGAAGGAGAAGTTGCCGAGCATCTCAAAAAACGTGTGGTGCCGCGCCGTGCGGCCCACGTTTTCGATGTCGTTGGTGCGGATGCACTTCTGGGAGCTGGTGGCCCGCGGCGCCGGCCGCTGCTGCTGGCCCAGAAACACCGGCTTAAAGGGCAGCATGCCGGCGATGGTGAGCAGCACCGTCGGGTCGTCCGGGATCAGCGAAGCGCTGGCCATGCGCTGGTGGCCCCGCTGCTCGTAGAAGTCGAGGAAGGCCTCCCGGATCTCGGCACCGCTGCGGGGCGTGGGAGCGGTAACCATGGCAAAGCAAAACAGGACCCGAAAGGGCATGATCGCCCAGCGTGTGTGCAGGGCATTTGCGCGCAACCATGGTGCAAGCGGTGCCAGAAGCGCCCGAGAGGGAGGCCCCCACGAGGGGCGATGATCAATTGGCCAAAGTCTTTTCCCCCTGCCCAAGCGACAGCCACCTCCAGGCCGGGTTGGTGGCTGCGGTGTGTGGAATTCGCAGCCTCGGTAGCCCCTAGAGCTGACATCGGGCCTGCCAACTGTGATGATGAGATTGATCCGCGGGTGGCTGCCGCTCTGGCTGCCGCTGATCGGCAGCGCCTTGGTGCTGCATTCAGCGCAGCGCCTGGCCCCACGCCTCCTGTCCGCCCGACGGCCGTAAGGCCGGGTTCATGAGCCTGCTGCACGCCACTTGGCTGTTTCCTCCCGAAGGTTCGGGCGGCCGCCTATTCCTGTGGGCCGACACCTGGAGGGTGGCGACCCCTGCCGTGCCCAAGCTGGAGGCCCCTGAGCACCCCCTGGCCCTCAACGAAGACGACCTAGCCACCTGGCTCGACGACAACGGGCTGTGGTCAGAGGCCCTGCGTCCAGCCCGGGCCACCCTGAGCCTGCCCAGCCGCAACCAGGCGGCCAAGGGCCGCCGCACCAGCGCCAGCAGCTGGAGCGGCCTGCCTTTGCAGGCCGGCGAACCGATTCCCAAGCAGCTCGAATGGTGGCCCTGGCAGGTGGAGGGCTGGGCCCTCGATGCGGCCAATGCGGGCGAATGGCTCAGCCAGGTGCCCCTGGCGGGTGAGCACCCGGAGATGGCCGATGAGCTGCGCTGGTGGAGCCACCTGCAGCGCTGGGCCCTGAGCCTGATCGCCCGCGGCCGCTGGCTGCCCCAGATCGCCGAGGGCAAGGCCCGCTGGCTGCCCCTGCTCAACCGCGAAGACGACCGCCGCCGCCTCGAAGACCTGGCCAGCGGCCTGCCCCAGGTAGCGACCTGCGCCCTGGCCGCCGGCCCCAGCGGCGACCCCTCCCTGGCCTGCCGCCGCCCCGGCAGCGGCCGCCTGCGGGTGGCCAGCCTGCTGGAAGCCCTGCTCGATGGCCAGCTGCGGGTGGGCTTCAGCCCCAGCGCAGGCGAGCTCGATCCCCTGCTGGCGGCCTGGCAGAAGGCCCTGGGCAAGGGCGATGGCAGCCTTGCCTTGGGCGAGGAGGAGCTGGAGCGGCTCAGCATCGCCACCCACCACTGGCGCGAAGGGGTGGCGGGCAAGGTGGAGCCAGCCCGCACCTGCCTGGAGCTGTTCACCCCCGCTGAGGGCGAGGAGCTGTGGGAGCTGCGCTTCGGGCTGCAGGCGGAAGCCGACCCGAGCCTGCGGGTGCCCGCCGCCGCCGTGTGGGCCGCCGGCGATCGGGGCCTGCAGATGGGCGAAGTGGCCGTGCCCCAACCGAGCGAGCTGCTGCTCGAAGGCATGGGCCGGGCCCTGACGGTGTTTGAACCGATTGTGCGGGGGCTGGATTCAGCCACCCCGGAAACGATGCAGCTGACGCCAGCCGAGGCGTTTGTGCTGGTGCGCACCGGCGCCCACCAGCTGCGCGATGTGGGCGTGGGCGTGGTGCTGCCGGCCAGCCTGGCAGGGGGCCTAGCCAGCCGCTTGGGCCTGTCGATCAAGGCCGAGCTGCCGGAGAAATCGCGCGGCTTCACCTTGGGCGAAACGCTCACCTGGGAATGGGAATTCATGATCGGCGGGGTCACCTTGACCCTGCGGGACCTGGATCGCCTGGAGGCCAAACGCAGCCCCCTGGTGCAGCACAAGGGGGCCTGGATCGAACTGCGGCCCCTCGATCTCAAGAACGCCAAGAAATTCAGCGGCGCCGATCCGGGCCTGAGCCTCGACGACGCCCTACGACTCACCGCCAGCGAAGGCGACACCTTCCACCGGCTACCGGTGCACCACTTCGACGCCGGCCCGCGGCTGCAGGCGGTGCTGGAGCAATACCACCAGCAGAAGGCCCCCGACCCCCTGCCGGCACCACCTGGCTTCTCGGGCCAGCTGCGGCCCTATCAGGAGCGGGGCCTGGGCTGGCTGGCCTTCCTGCACCGCTTCGACCAAGGCGCCTGCCTGGCCGACGACATGGGCCTGGGCAAAACGATCCAGCTGCTGGCCTTCCTGCAGCACCTCAAGGCCGAAGACGAACTCAAACGGCCGGTGCTGCTGGTAGCGCCCACCTCGGTGCTGACCAACTGGAAGCGGGAAGCCCACGGCTTCACCCCCGAGCTGGGCGTGTGGGAGCACTACGGCCCGCGCCGGCCCTCCAACCCCGAGGCCCTCAAAAAAGCCCTTAAGGGCGTGGATCTGGTGCTCACCAGCTACGGCCTGCTGCAGCGCGACAGCGAGCTGCTCGAGAGCATCGACTGGCAGGGGGTGGTGATCGACGAAGCCCAGGCGATCAAAAACCACACCGCTAAACAAAGCCAGGCGGCCCGGGACCTGGCCCGCCCTAGCCGCGGCGGCAAAGGGGGCAGCCGCTTCCGGATTGCCCTGACGGGCACGCCGGTGGAAAACCGGGTCAGCGAGCTGTGGGCGCTGATGGATTTCCTCAACCCCAAGGTGCTCGGCGATGAGCCCTTCTTCCGCCAGCGCTACCGGCTGCCGATCGAGCGCTACGGCGACATGTCGTCGCTGCGGGATCTCAAAAGCCGGGTGGGGCCCTTCATCCTGCGGCGCCTCAAAACCGACAAGTCGATCATTTCCGACCTGCCGGAGAAGGTGGAACTCAACGAATGGGTGGGCCTGGCTCCAGAGCAGAAGAAGCTCTACAACAAGACAGTCGACGAGAGCCTCGATGCCATCGCCCGGGCACCGCTGGGCCAGAAGCACGGCCAGGTGCTGGCCCTGCTCACCAAGCTCAAGCAGATCTGCAACCACCCGGCCCTGGCCCTGAAGGAAAACGCCGAGGCCGTGCTGGCCAGCGGCAACGGCAGCTTCAGCAGCCGCAGCGGCAAGTTGCAGCGGCTCGAAGAGATCCTCGAGGAGGTGATCGAGGCGGGCGACCGGGCGTTGCTGTTCACCCAGTTCGCCGAATGGGGGCTGCTGCTCAAGGCCCACCTGGAGCGCAAATGGCGCCAGGAGGTGCCATTCCTCTACGGCAGCACCAGCAAAACCGAGCGCCAGGCCATGGTCGATCGCTTCCAGGACGACCCCCGCGGCCCCCAGCTGTTTTTGCTGTCGCTCAAGGCCGGTGGTGTGGGCCTCAACCTCACCCGCGCCAGCCACGTGTTCCACATCGACCGCTGGTGGAACCCGGCCGTGGAAAACCAGGCCACAGACCGGGCCTATCGGATCGGCCAACAAAACCGGGTGCTGGTGCACAAGTTCATCACCAGCGGCTCAGTGGAAGAAAAGATCGACCGCATGATCAAGGAGAAGTCGAAGCTGGCCGCCGAGATCGTCGGCTCCGGTGAAGACTGGCTCGGCGGCTTTGATGTAGGCCAGCTCAAAGATCTAGTGGCCCTCAGCGAGGAGGATTGAGGCGATGGATGCCCAGAGCTCTGACATCCGCTGGAAACAGCGCTTCGACAACCTGCAGAGGGCCTACCGACGCCTGCGCTGGGCATTGGAAATCCACCAGCAGGATCCAAGCGACGAGCTAATCCGCATGGCCGTGATCAAGGCCTATGAATTCACCTTTGAGCTGAGCTGGAAAACCCTCAAAGATTTCCTCGCCTACAACGGCATTGACGCCAAGCTGCCCCGCGAAGTGCTTAAACAGGCCTTTGCGACGGGTCTGGTCAGTGATGGCCAACTCTGGATTGACATGCTGGAGGAGCGCAACCTGATGGCCCACACCTACGACGACACCAGAGCCCGCAAAGCCGTAGATCAGATCCAGAAGCGCTATTTCAGTGGTCTGCAGCAACTGCACGACCTACTGGCAACCAAACGGCAGGAGGCCCCATGAGTGCCCCTGCCGCCATCAACCACGGCATCCCCGAGCGCACCGTGGCCGAGATCCGCTCCTGTCTGCAGGAGCGCTTCCCCCAGATCCACTGGCTGAAGCTCTACGGCTCACGGGCCATGGGCAAGCATTGGGCGGGTTCAGACATCGATCTGGCCTACAGCGCCGACGCTGATTGCAGCGCGGCTCTGCGCGAGGCCCTCGACCAACTGCCCACCCCCTATCTCTTTGATGTGACGCACTGGGAATCGCTCCGCCACGCCCCCCTGCGCGAGCACATCGAACGCGTCGGCATCCCCTTCCCATGACCCTCACCCCGATCAACACCCAGCTCGGCGACCAGGGCCTGGCCCAGCAACCCTGGTGGGTGGAGCAGTGGATGGAGCTGATCAACTCCTACCGCTTCAAGAAGCGACTGGAGCGCGCCTGGGAATATGCCCGCAGCGGCAATGTCACCTCGATCCGCTTTGAGGGGCGGCGGGTGCATGCCCGGGTGCAGGGCACCGACGAGGAGCCCTACAAGGTGAAGCTCTGGCTCGACGTGCTCCACGACGACGACTGGAACTACGTGCTCGACGCCCTCACCCAGAAGGCGCGCTGGTCGGCCCAGCTGCTGGCCGGTGTGATGCCCCAGGACATCGAGCGCGCCTTCGCGGCCAGCGGCAAGCGCCTGTTTCCGTTCAAGTTGCAGGAGGTGCGCAGCGAATGCAGCTGCCCCGATAAGGCCAATCCCTGCAAGCACGTCAGCGCCGTTTATTACCTGATGGGCGATCGCTTCAGCGAAGACCCCTTCGTGCTGTTCCAGATGCGCGGCCGCACCCGGGCCCAGCTGCTGGCCGACCTGGCAAAGCGGCGGCGCCGGGCATTGGCCAGACAGGCGAGACAGGCTGCAGCCAACCAGGGCTCCCAACCGGTCGCCGCGGTGGCGCTGCAGCCGGTGCATCCAGCCATCAAGGACCCAAACCGCTGGTGGCGCTACGGCGCAGCCCTCGATTCGGATCTGGTCGTGATCACCCCAGCCCTGGAGGGCGACACCGGCCTCGATGCCGCCGGACCCCTGCCCCTGGCAGAAGAACCCCGCTTCCCCGAGGCCAACCAATCCTTCCTGGAGCACCTCAAGGCCCACGGCCAGCAGCTGGCGGCCCTAGCCATGGCCAAGGCCATGGGCCCAGCCAGCAGCGAATCATGAGCGCCACGCCGGCCAGCGACCGCCGCAACCGCCTGTTTCAGGAGGGGCAGAGCCTGCACCAGCGCGGCCGGCTGGAGGAAGCCCTGCGCCGCTATGAGCAGAGCCTGGAGGCCGACCCCGAGTTCGCCCCTGCCCGGATCTTCCGGGCCCTGATCCTGCAGACCAATGGCCAACCCGGCAAGGCCCTGGAGGAGGCGGAACGGGCCCTGGAGAGCATGGCCAGCCCGGATCCGGGTGTGCTGATCAACTACGGCGTGATCCAAAAGAACGCCGGCCAGCTGGATCGGGCTGCCGCCGCCTATGAGCGGGCCCTGGAGCTGGTGCCGGAGCTGCCCTCCGCCCAGGCCAACCTGGCCACGGTGTATCTGCTGCAGGGGAGGCTTGATGACGCCGAGCGGCAGTTTCTCGAGCTCAGC
>NZ_JBSYHW010000057.1:0-16800 GCF_056108345.1 Cyanobium sp. NIVA-CYA 375
CTTGAACCGGGTTAACGCTGGTGGGAACATGATATTTGCAATACCAAAGGAAGAATTTGTTGATTATATTCAGGGCCGCCGCTCTAGCGTTTCGAAGCCTGAAGCAATCCCTGTCCGTTTGCCGTCTGTGAATGGTTTTGAAGCGGGTCTTTCGGGGGGTGAATACTGGGCTGAGCGCGATAGTTTGGTCTACACAGCTTCTGTGGAGGCTACGGGAAATGCATATGCTGATGGCGCAATACTTGGTAGCTTTGTCGGAGTAATACCCCGGCGTAATTTGCAGTCAAACATATTGCTTGACTTGGTAGATGCGGCCATTCCTCTCAGTCGAGATGGGCGCATTGTCTTGACTAAGGCTGAATCCATAGCTGTTGAGTCTGGCGGTCTGCGCAAGATCAAAGGGGTTATTGTTAGTGATAATGATGATGGCGCCAGCGAATTCTTTTGGTATCAGCTCAAGGCTTATTAGCTCCCTTTCTCTTGTCTTTTCCTTAATCTTTTGTCCATGTGCTTGCCGCCAGAGCCTGCGTGCACAGCACTTCAAGTCTGACTAAGTCATGACCCGCACGATCACGATCGACCCCGTCACCCGCATCGAGGGGCACGCCAAGATCACGCTCCACCTCGATGACACCGGTCGGATCGCTGATGCCCGCTTCCACGTGGTGGAGTATCGCGGCTTCGAAACCTTCTGCGAGGGCCGGCCCTTCACGGAAATGGCGGGCATCACGGCGCGCATCTGCGGCATCTGCCCGGTGAGCCACCTGCTGGCCGCGGCGAAAACCGGCGACAAGCTGCTGGCGGTGCAGCCGCCGCCGGCGGCGCGCAAGCTGCGGCGGCTGCTGAACCTGGCCCAGCTCACCCAGAGCCATGCGCTGTCGTTTTTTCACCTCAGCAGCCCCGATTTCCTGCTGGGCTGGGAGAGCGATCCGGCCAAGCGCAATGTGTTTGGTCTGATGGCGGCTGATCCGGAGCTCGCCCGCGCCGGCATCCGCCTGCGCCAGTTTGGCCAGCAACTAATCGAGCAGCTGGCGGGCCGCAAGATCCACTCGGCCTGGGCCGTGCCTGGTGGGGTGCGCTCGCCCCTCAGCGCCATAGCCCGCGATTGGATCCTGGAACGGCTACCGGAGGCCAGGGCCACCGCGGCCGCGGCATTGGAGCTCTACAAAAAATTGCTGGATGGGCCGCTGCAGCGGGAGCAGCTCACTTTTGGCGATTTCCCGTCGCTGTTCATGGGCCTGGTGGCACCTGATGGCGGTTGGGAGTGCATTGAGGGGGCGATCCGCATCATCGACAGCCACGGCCGGATCGTGGCCGATGGCCTCTCGGAAGACGATTACGCCAGCTTCCTGGGCGAGGCGGTGGAGAGCTGGAGCTATCTGAAATTCCCCTACTACAAGCCCCTGGGCTATCCGGAGGGGATGTATCGGGTGGGCCCGCTGGCGCGGCTGAATGTGTGCGAGCGGATCGGCACCGCCTGGGCTGATGCGGAGCTGGCTGAGCTGCGCCAGCGCAGCGGCACTGTGGAGAGTGGCGGCCGCATCATCACCTCCTCGTTTGCCTATCACCACGCCCGGCTGGTGGAAATCGTGGCCTGCCTGGAGGGGATCGAGCAGCTGGTGGCCGACGACGCCTTGATGGGCGGCCGCATCCGCGCCCACGCCAGCCTCAACGCCAACGAGGCGGTGGGGGTGAGCGAGGCGCCCCGGGGCACGTTGTTTCACCACTACCGAGTGGACGACGACGGCCTAATTACCCGGGTGAACCTGATCATCGCCACCGGCCAAAACAACCTGGCGATGAACCGCACCGTGGCCCAGATCGCCCGCCACTACATCGGCCCTTCGCCACTGGCCGAGGGCGCCGAAATCCCTGAGGCCCTGCTCAACCGGGTGGAGGCGGGCATCCGCTGCTTCGATCCCTGCCTGAGCTGCAGCACCCACGCCGCCGGCCAGATGCCGCTGCGGATTGCGCTGCTGGATGCGGCCGGGCGGCTGCTGGCGGAGCGGGTGCGGGATTGAGCATCGACCTCAATCGCCCGCGGCACCGGCCAAATCATCCTGACCCCCATCCCTATTTTTATTCCTTCTATCCCTGGAAATCGGCCAGAGTGTTCTCCATGACTGCCCCGGCCCGCCCCACCAGCTATCACTACGTGGTGGATGAGCCGCTGTTGCGCTCCATCGCTGCCGAGATCCAGGCGGCTATCCCCGGCGCCGAAGTGCGCCTGTTTGGCTCCCGCGCCCGCGGTACCGCCCGGCCGGATTCCGACCTTGATCTGCTGGTGACCGTGCCCAATGCCTGGTTGGCCAGTCATTCGCGTTTTGAGGAAACAGGGTCTTTGGGACACAAGCTGGCCCATCACAGGATCCCGATTGATCTGCTCCTTTATTCCCATCGGGAGGTTCAGGAGCGCCGCCTGTCCAGCCAGCATGTGGTGACTGAGGCTTTTAGAGACGGCAGGGAGCTTTATGCCCTCTGACCGGCGCCGCGAAGCCGCTGACGGCTTATCCCATCACCCATGCCGGCCAGCCATATCAGGGGGCTTTCGTGTCCACCTGGCCGGTTTTGACAGAGGTCTGCCATCTGATCCCTGCGGATGTGGCACCGCGCTTCCTCTCCTGGGTGTCGCTCGGTGGTCTGAACCTTGCGGAGCTCGCTGGATCCGCCCTGGAGTTGATGGCGACCTGGATGCGCCAGTACGGCGACCTGCCAATGGACCTGGCGGATGCTTCCCTGCTCTGGGTGGCCCAGCAGCATGGAATCCGCCGTATTGCGACCCTCGATCGACGCGACTTGGGGATCTATCGACTACCGGGTGGCGAGAGCCTTGAAAACCTTCTCAATCCCTGAGTCTGAATCCCTTCCTTCTGCCCATGCCCACCCGCCACCAGCAAACCCGCCTGGTGATCGGCATCGGCAATCCCCTCCGCGGTGACGATGGCGTGGGCGCCTTGCTGGCTGAGCAGGCTGGCGGCCGCAGCGTCCAGCAGCTCACCCCGGAACTGGCTGCGGAGCTGGCCGAGCTGGAGGCGGTGTTGTTTATCGATGCCTGGCTGGCGCCGGCCGGCGCGGCTCCCCGGATCACAGTGATCTCGCCTGCCGCGGGTGCGGCCGAGAGCCACCGGCTCGAGCCGGCCCAGCTGCTGGCTATCAGCCAGGCGCTCTACGGCCGCGCCCCTGCAGCCCACCTGCTCCAGGTGCCAGCGACGCGCTTCGAGCACGGCACCACGCTCTCGGCTGAGCTCCAGGCCTCCCTGCCCCAGGCCCAGGCGCTCATGCAGGGTTGGCTGGCGCGCCATGCATGAACTCAGCCTGATGGAGGCGGTTCGCGATCAGGCGCTGGCGGCGGCCCACGCCGAGGGTGCCAGCCGCATCACGGCGATCAGCCTGCGCATCGGCAGCCTGGCCGGGGTGGAGCCTGAGGCGCTGCACTTCGCCCACGCGGTGGTGATGGCCGGCACGATCGCTGCTGGCGCCGAGCTGCGCATTGAGACCGAAGCGGCCGAATGCCATTGCACCGTCTGCGACGCCCCCTTCCCCGCCCAGGATGGCTGCTGCGACTGTCCCCGTTGTGGTGAGATCAGCCGTCAGTTGCTGCGCGGCCGCGACCTGCGGCTGCTGAGTCTGGAGGTGGTGTGAGGGTGCTTGGTTCCCTGCTATGTCCATGTCAAAATCTGATTATTAAAAGGTAAAACAATGAAAGTGACGGTTGAGCTTTCCGAGGAGGAGATGGTTGAAGTCCTCGAGCTCACGGGTGAGCGCAAAAAAGGTCCGGCCATTCGTCTGCTGATGGAGGAGGCTCTGCAGCGGCATCGACGCGCCCGCATCGCCCAGCGTTTCCTCAGCGGCGAGTGGGGGGTGGAGCTGGATAGTTTTGAGGCTGATCGACAGCGCGACCGCGACCGGGACCAGGCTCTGGCCCGATGACGCTGTTGCTCGATAGCAGTCTCTGGATCGACTTCACCCGGGCCCGGAGCCCGTTGGCCTTGAAGCAGTTCATCGCCCCGTTTGTGCTGGATCCAGCGGCCCATCTCGCCGAGCCGGTGCGCTTTGAGCTGCTGCGCTCGGCCCGACCGGACGAGGCCCAGCGGCTAGAGGCCCAGTTCGCCACATTGCCATCCTTGGCCACGCCGCCAGACCTCTGGAGGCAGGCGATTGTGCTGGGCCAGGACTGCCGTGCCATAGGCCGCACGGTGCTGAGCCTCGACCTGCTGGTGGCCGCCGTGGCTCTGCATCACAATGCCGTGCTGGTGAGCTTTGATGCTGACTTTGAGGCCGTGGCCATGGTGAGTTCGCTGCGTCTGCAGCGGTTGCATCGCCCTAGCTGAAGCCGCCGATGAGGATCAAAGGCTGCTCCGCCGCCGGGGAATTGGCTCCAGGCTTGGCTCACTGCCGCCGAGGGCGGCCAGGCGCCTGGCACTTTCCCGCTGCACCAGGGCCTGCAGGGCTTGTTTGAGCTGCATGACGGTGGTGCGCATCGGGGAACCTTTCAGGGCACCAAGTTCAGCTCACCATTTTGATCATCAATTGCTGACGCTGTCCGCACCGTCCAGCGTTCCTAGCCTGAAGGCAGCCCCAGCCCCGTGTCCCCATGTGCCGCGACTGCTCCTGCGGACAGCCGGCGCTTGAGCCGCTGCCACAACCAACCCGCCAGCTACCCCTGCACACGGCCCTGCTGCAGCGCAACGACGCCCAGGCGGCAGGCCTGCGCCAGCGCTTCGAAGCCGCAGGCGTCACGGTGGTGAACCTGCTCTCCTCGCCCGGTTCGGGCAAAACCGCCCTACTCGAAGCCCTTGCCCAGCGCCTCGATCCCGCCGGCTTGGCGGTGATCGTGGGCGATCTGGCCACCGATAACGACGCCCGCCGCCTCCAGGCCGCCGGGCTGACGGCGGTGCAGATCACCACCGGCCAGGCCTGCCACCTGGAGGCGCCGATGGTGGCTGAGGGGCTGCATCGCCTCCATCACCAGGGCATCAGCCTTGAGCAGCTCGAGCTGCTGGTGATCGAGAACGTCGGCAACCTGGTGTGCCCCGGCGCCTACGACCTCGGCGAGAGCCTGCGGGTGGTGCTGCTCTCCACCACCGAGGGCGAAGACAAGCCGCTCAAATACGCGCCGATCTTCCACGGCGCCGATCTGGTGCTGATCACCAAGATCGACCTGGCCGAGGCGGTGGGCTTCGATCGCGTCGCCGCCCACGCCGCCATCGCCCGGGTCGCTCCCCACGCCCGTGTGCTGGAAACCTCAGCCCGCAGCGGCGCCGGCCTCGACGCCCTGATCGCTGCCCTGGCGCGATGAGCGCGGCCCGGCTGCGCCTCTGGTGCCGCGGGGTGGTGCAGGGGGTGGGGTTTCGGCCCCTGGTGCACCGCCTGGCCGCCGAGCTGCAGCTGGTGGGCGAGGTGGAAAACGTCGCTGGCGCCGTAAAGCTGGAGTTGCAGGGGGAGCGCCGTTCGCTGGAGCTGCTGCTGCGGCGGTTGCCCGAGGCGTTGCAGCCCCCCGGCGCTCTTGAGCCACTGGCGCCCGAGTGGCTCCCGCCCCTCGTCCCGGCGCCGCCTGGCCTGCGCATCGCCGCCGCCACCGCCCAACCCCTGGGCGCCGGCCTGATCGCCCCGGCCCTCGCCGCCGATCTGGCCCCCTGCCCCACCTGTCTGGCCGAACTCCACGACCCTGCCAACCGCCGCCACCGCTACCCCTTCATCACCTGCAGCCAGTGCGGGCCGCGCTATTCGATCGCCAGCGCCGAGCCCTACGCCCGCGCCCACACCAGCCTGGCGGGCTTCCGCCTGTGCGCCCTCTGCCAGAAGGAGTTCGACGACCCAGGCGACCGCCGCTTCCACGCCGAAACGATCGGCTGCCCCGCCTGCGGGCCCCAGTTGCGGTGGCAGGGAGCCGGGGACGGCGGCGGGGATCCGCTGGCGGCGGCCCTGGCCCTGCTGGCGGCGGGCGGGATTTTGGCCCTGCAGGGGGTGGGCGGCTTCCAGCTGCTGGTGGCCGCCGGTGATCCGGCGGCGGTGGCCCGGCTGCGCCAGCGCAAGCAGCGCCCGGCCAAGCCCCTGGCCCTGCTGGTGGCCGATCTGGAGGCCATCGCTCCGCTGGTGGAGCTATCTGAGCCTGAAAGGCTCCAGCTGCAGCACCCGGCCGCGCCGATCGTGCTGCTGCGGTTGCGGCCAGACCAGCGCCAGCCCTTCGCCGGGGTGGCCCCCGGCAGCGCCGCTTTGGGGGTGATGTTGCCGGCTTCGCCGTTGCACCAGCTGCTGGCGGCGGGTTTTGGCCGCCACCTGGTGGCCACCAGCGGCAACCGCAGCGGCGAGCCCCTCTGCCTCGATCCGGCCGAGGCCCTCGATCGCCTCGCCGGCATCGCCGATGGCTTCCTGCTGCACAACCGCCCGATCGTCCGTCGCCTCGACGACTCGGTGCTGCAGCTGATCGAAGGGCGGCCGGTGCTGCTGCGCCGGGCCCGCGGCTACGCCCCCCAGGCCCTAGCTCTGCAGGCCCCGCCCGGCAACGCCCTGGCCCTCGGCGGTGATCTCAAAAGTGCGCCGGCCCTGGCGCGCGGCGGCCGCGTTTGGCTGGCGCCGCTGCTGGGTGATCTGGCCGGGCCCCTCGCCCAGCAGCTGCTGGGCGAGGGGCTCGAGCAGCTGCTGGAGCGCCCCGGCCCCGGGCTCGCTGCCCTGGCCTGCGATGGCCATCCCGGCTACGCCAGCCACCAGCTGGCGGCGGCGGCGGCCCGGCGGCTGGGGCTGCCGTTGCAGCTGGTGCAGCACCACCGCGCCCACGGCCTGGCGGTGGCGGCCGAGCACGGCCTGCCGCTGCCCCTGCTGGTGTGGGCCTGCGACGGCCTTGGCTATGGCGAGCCGGCCGGGGCGAGCGGCCATCGGCTCTGGGGCGGCGAGCTGCTTTGGCTCACAGCGTCTGGCGCTGAGCGCTGGGCCTGCCTGCGCCCCTTTCCCCTGCCCGGCGGCGAGCGGGCCATGGCCGAACCACGCCGCGCCGCCCTGGGCCTGCTGGCCGCCGCCGGCCCGGAGGCCCTGGGCCATCCGGGGGGCGCTGCCTGCCGGGCCGCTTTCACCCACTGCGACTGGCAGCTGCTGCTGCAGGCCATCGCCACGGGCTGCCATAGCCCGCTTTGCTCCAGCACTGGCCGCCTGTTTGATGCGGCGGCCTCCCTGCTGGATCTTTGCCAGCGCAGCAGCTTCGAGGGGGAGGCGGGGCTGCTGCTGGAGAGCCTAGCCCTGCAGGCCCCGCCTCCGCAGGTGGCGCCCATGCCGCTACTGCCGGCCGCTGGGCTGGAGCTTGGCTGGCTCGACTGGCAGCCCCTGTTGCACAGCTTGTTGAACGCGGGCGTGGCGCCGCAGGAGAGCGCTGCCTGCTTCCACGCTTCCCTGGCGGCCGGCTTGGCCAGTGCGGCGGCTGAGGCGGCTGGGCGCCTTGATGCCACCACGGTGCTGCTGGCCGGTGGCTGCTTCCAGAACCGCCTGCTGCTGGAGCTCACCGCCACTGCCCTGCGGGGGGCCGGTCTGGTGCCCCGCTGGGCCGAGCAGCTGCCCAGCAACGACGGTGGCCTGGCCCTAGGCCAGCTTTGGGCAGCTCTGGCTGATCTGCCTATAACGAAGTAGAGCGTGGAGGCCTACCCATGTGCCTGGCCACCCCCGGCCTGATCTTGTCGATCTCCGGTTCGGCGGCGGATGCCGGCCCTGATGCGGAGCTGTGGCGCCAGGCCGAGGTGGATTTCGGTGGCGTGCGCCAGGTTGTGAGCCTGGCCTGCCTGCCGGAGGCGGCGGTGGGCGATCGGGTGCTGGTGCACGTGGGCATGGCCCTAAGCGTCGTGCTCGCTGACGATCCCGCCGAAGAGCCATGAGCACTCCCCTACTCACGATTGATGGCAACGAGGCCGTGGCCCGGGTGGCCTACCGCCTCAATGAGGTGATCGCCATCTACCCGATCACGCCGGCCTCGCCGATGGGCGAGTGGGCCGATGCCTGGGCGGCCGAGGCCAGGCCCAACCTCTGGGGCACGGTGCCCGCGGTGGTGGAGCTGCAGAGCGAGGGCGGTGCCGCCGGCACGGTGCATGGCGCCCTGCAGGCCGGGGCGCTCACCACCACCTTCACGGCCAGCCAGGGGCTGCTGCTGATGATCCCCAACCTCTACAAGTGGGCGGGGGAGCTCACCCCGGCGGTGCTGCACGTGGCGGCCCGCTCCCTGGCGGCCCAGGGCCTATCGATCTTTGGCGATCACAGCGATGTGATGGCCACCCGCGGCAGCGGCTGCGGGATTCTCTGCTCAGCGTCGGTGCAGGAGACGGGCGACTTCGCCGCCATTGCCGCCCGGCTCAGCCTGCGCAGCCGGCTGCCGTTCCTGCATGTGTTCGATGGCTTTCGCACCTCCCACGAGATCCAGAAGATCGAGCCGCTCAGCGACGGCCAGCTGCTCGAGCTGATGCCCGCGGCGGAGATCAGCGCCCACCGCGCCCGCGCCCTCAGCCCCAATCGCCCGGTGATCCGCGGCACCAGCCAAAACCCAGACGTCTACTTCCAGGCGCGCGAATCGGTAAACCGCTTCTACGACGCGGCCCCGGACCATCTGATCGAGGCGATGGCGCGCTTTGGCGAGCTCACTGGTCGCCCCTACCGCCCCTACGACTACGTCGGCCCTGCCGCTGCCGAGCGGGTGCTGGTGCTGATGGGTTCCGGCTGCGAAACCGCTGTGGAAACGGCTGAGGCGCTGCAGGCCGCCGGCGAGCGGGTGGGGGTGCTGAAGGTGCGCCTGTTTCGGCCCTTTGCGGCCCGGCTGCTGGTGGAGGCCCTGCCGGCCAGCACCCGGGCGATTGCCGTGCTCGATCGCTGCAAGGAGCCCGGCGCCCCCGGCGAACCCCTCTACCTCGATGTGGTGGCAGCCCTGGCTGAGGAGTGGGCGGCCGTGCATAGAGGCGCATCACTGCCGGCGGTGTTGGGCGGTCGCTACGGGCTGTCGTCGAAGGAGTTCACCCCGGCGATGGTGAAGGCGGTGTTTGATCATTTGCAGCCCCTGCTGGCAGCTGGCCAGCCCCGCCCGCTCAACCACTTCACGGTGGGCATCGACGACGACCTCACCCATCGCTCCCTGCCCCTCGACAACACCTTTCATACCGACGCCGCTGAGGTGCGCGCCGTGTTCTATGGCCTGGGCTCCGATGGCACGGTGGGGGCCAACAAGGCGGCGATCAAAATCATTGGCGAGGGCACCGATTTATTTGCCCAGGCCTACTTCGTCTACGACTCCAAAAAGTCTGGTTCGGTCACGGTGTCGCACCTGCGCTTTGGGCCCCAGCCGATCCGCTCCACCTACCTGATCCAGCAGCCCACGTTTGTGGCCTGCCACCAGTGGGATTTCGTCGAGCGCTTCGATCTGCTGGCCGGCATCGAGCCCGGCGGCGTGTTTCTGCTCAATAGCCCCTTTGCGCCAGCAGACACCTGGGCGCGGCTGCCGGAAGTCCTGCGCGCTCAGATCCGCAGCAAGGGGATTGAGGTGCAGCAGATCAATGCCTACAAAGTGGCGCGCCAGGCGGGCATGGGGCCCCACATCAACACGGTGATGCAGGCCTGCTTCTTTGCCCTCAGCGGCGTGCTGCCGCGCCAAGAGGCCCTCGCCCGGATTCGCCACTCGATCGAAACCAGCTACCGCCGCAAGGGTGAGGCGGTGGTGGCAATGAACCTGGCCGCCCTCGATGCCAGCCTCGAGCAGCTGGTGCCCCTCGATTGGTCGGCCTTCGACGACTCCGGCCCGGAGCCATTGCGGGAGGACCGGCTCAGTGGGGCCCCAGAGTTTGTGCGGGAAGTGATCGGGCCGATGCTCGAGCGCCGCGGCGACGCCCTGCCGGTGAGCGCCCTGCCCTGCGACGGCACCTGGCCGGTGGGCACGGCCCGCTGGGAGAAGCGCAACATCGCTGCCGAAGTGCCCGTGTGGGAGACCGACCTGTGCGTGCAGTGCGGCAAGTGCGTGCTGGTGTGCCCCCATGCGGTGATCCGTGCCAAGGTGGGCGCCCCTGATCTCTTCGCCGCAGCCCCCGAGGGCTTTCGCACCGCCCCCGCCCGCGACCCCGCCTTCGCCGGCCAGACCTTCACCATCCAGGTGGCCGCGGAAGACTGCACCGGCTGCGCCCTGTGCGTGGAGGTGTGCCCCGCCCGCGATCGCAGCGAGCTCAAGCGCAAGGCGATCAACATGGCGCCGCAGCGGCCGTTGCGAGAGCAGGCCCGCGGCAACTGGGACTTTTTCCTGCAGCTGCCCGAGGTGCCCCGCGCCGAGCTCAACCTGCACAAGATCGGCCAGCAGCAGCTGCAGCAGCCATTGTTTGAGTTTTCCGGCGCCTGCGGCGGCTGCGGCGAAACGCCCTACCTCAAGCTCGCCTCCCAGCTGTTTGGCGATCGGATGCTGATCGCCAACGCCACCGGTTGCAGCTCGATCTACGGCGGCAACCTGCCCACCACCCCCTGTAGCGCCAACGCCGAGGGGCAGGGCCCGGCCTGGAGCAATTCCCTGTTTGAAGACAACGCCGAATTCGGCTACGGGATGCGGGTGGCGCGCGACCAGCAGCGCCAGATGGCCCTCGATCTGCTGGAGCGGTTGGCGGGCCAGCCTGAGCTTGCCGAGCTGCCGACCCCCCTGGCCGCGGCGATCCGCAACGCCGACCAGGGCGATGAGGCCGGCATCGTTGAGCAGCGCCAGCGGGTGGCCGAGCTCAAGGCGCGTTTGGTCGTTATGGAGCAGCCCGAGGCCCGCCAGCTGCTGGAGCTGGCCGATGCCCTGGTGAAAACCAGCGTCTGGCTGGTGGGCGGCGATGGCTGGGCCTACGACATCGGCTTCGGTGGCCTCGACCACGTGCTGGCCAGTGGCCGCGACGTCAACGCCCTGGTGCTCGACACCGAGGTGTACTCCAACACCGGTGGCCAGGCATCCAAAAGCACCCCCCGGGGGGCGGTGGCCAAGTTTGCCGCCGCTGGTAAGGCGGCTCCCAAAAAAGACCTGGGTCTGATGGCGATGACCTACGGCAGCGTCTATGTCGCGAGTGTGGCGATGGGGGCCCGAGATGAGCACACCATCCGCGTATTTCTGGAGGCCGAGAGCTACCCGGGGCCCTCGCTGATCATTGCCTACTCCCACTGCATCGCCCACGGCATCAACATGGCCCAGGGCATGGCCCACCAGAAGCTGGCGGTGGATTCGGGCCGCTGGCTGCTCTACCGCTACGACCCACGCCGCGCCGAGCGCGGTGAGATTCCCCTACAACTCGACAGCCCGGCGCCAAAGCGCTCGCTCAAGGAGGCGATGGAGCAGGAAAACCGCTTCCGCATGCTGCGCTACAGCCAGCCGGAGCGGGCCCAGGCCCTGGTGCGCCAGGCCCAGAAAGAGCTCGAATGCCGCTGGGCCACCTACCGGGCGCTCTCCCAGCCAGCCCCCAAGCCATGATCCCCGATCTCACCACCACCTATCTCGGCTTGACCCTGCGCAGCCCCCTGGTGGTGGGCGCTGCCGCGCCCCTCAGCGAGGAGCTGGACCAGCTGCAGGCCCTAGAGCGGGCCGGGGCGGCAGCGATCGTGCTCCATTCTCTGTTTGAGGAGCAGATCGAGCAGGAGCAGCTCGACCTGCACCGCCATGCCATGGCCGGCGCCGATAGCTATGGCGAGGCGCTCAGCTACGTGCCGGAGCCATCGATCTTCCATGGCGGGGAAGACCTCTACCTGCGCCATCTGGAGCAGGCCAGCCAGCGTCTGGCGGTGCCCGTGATCGCCAGCCTCAATGGCACCAGCCCCGGCCGCTGGGTGGAGTCGGCGCGGCGGATCGAGGCGGCGGGCGCCTCGGCCCTGGAGCTCAACATCTACGCCATTCCCACCGACCCGGAGCTCTCCAGCGCCGCCATCGAGGCGGCCGTGGAGGAGATCGTGCGCCAGGTGCGCGCCGAGGTGCGCTTGCCCCTGGCGGTGAAGCTCAGCCCCTTCTTCACCAACCTCAGCGCCATCGCCCGGCGCCTGGCCGCCGCCGGCGCCGACGGCCTGGTGCTGTTCAACCGCTTCTACCAGCCAGACATCGACATCGAGACCATGGAACTGCGGCCCAACCTGCTGCTTTCCACCCCCCACGACCTGCGCCTGCCGCTGCGCTGGATCGCCCTGCTGCACGGCCGCCAGCCCCTGGATCTGGCCGCCAGTGGCGGCGTGCACCGGGGCACCGACGTGGTGCGGCTGTTGATGGCGGGGGCTTCGGTTACCCAGGTGGTGGGGGCATTGCTGCGCCACGGCCCCGAACGCTTGGCGGGCCTGGAGGAGGAGCTGGCCACCTGGCTGATGGAGCACGAGGTGGCATCGGTGGCGGAGCTGGTGGGCTGCATGAGCCAGCAGCGCTGCCCCAATCCGGCCGAATACGAGCGGACCCAATACATGCGAGCCATCCAGGGCTACCGCCCGGCCGATGCCTGCCAGGCGCCGGGCCCCTGGTGAGTGCCGCCCTGCAAAGCCAAATCAATAGCCGGGTAGCTGAGCTGGCGGCCCAGCTTGCTGCCACTGCCAGCCGCCCCTGGACGGTGATGGAGGTGTGCGGCGGCCAGACCCACGCCATCCTGCGTTGGGGGCTCGATCAGTTGCTGCCGCCTGGGCTGCGTCTGATCCATGGGCCGGGCTGTCCGGTGTGTGTGACACCGGCTGAGCGCATCGACGCGGCTCTGGAGTTGGCGGCGCGCTCCGAGGTGATCCTTTGCTCCTACGGCGACATGTTGCGGGTGCCCGGCGGCAGGGTGCCCGCTGAAAGTGGGGCGTTTGATTTGCTCGGCGCTCGGGCAGCTGGTGCAGACGTGCGCCTGTTCATCTCGCCCCTGCAGGCCATTGCCCTGGCCCAGGCGTGCCCTGAGCGCCAGGTGGTGTTTTTAGCGGTGGGCTTTGAAACCACTGCTCCGGCCACCGCCCTGCTGCTGCGCCAGGCCCGGGCCCTGGGGCTCACCAACCTCACGGTGCTGCTGGCCCATGTGCGGGTGGCGCCGGCGATGGCGGCGTTGCTGCAGGAGCCCGGCAACCAGGTGCAGGGCTTTTTGGCGGCGGGCCATGTGGGGGCGGTGATGGGCACCGCCGAGCTCGGGCAGCTGGTGCAGCGCCACCGGGTGCCGGTGGTGGTCTCGGGCTTTGAGCCTGCCGATGTGATGGCCGGGCTGCTGCGGCTGGTGCAGTTGCTGGAGGCGGGCACTCCGGCGCTTGCCAATGCCTACGGCCGGGTGGTGCGCCAGGAGGGCAACGGCGCGGCCCAGGCCTTGCTGAAGGAGGTGTTTGAGGTGGTGGACCAGCCCTGGCGGGGTTTGGGCCCCATCGCCGCTGGTGGTTATGAGCTGGCTGCGGCCTACCGCGACTTCGATGCGCTGCTGCGGTTTGGCCTGCCCTCAGCGGCTGCTGCCCCGCCGCCTGAGCCCCTAGTCAGCCCCTGCATCAGCGGCCTGATCCTGCAGGGCCGCGCCCTCCCGCCCGATTGCCTGGCCTTCGGTTCGGCCTGCACCCCGGAGCGGCCGCTGGGGGCACCGATGGTGTCGAGCGAAGGGGCCTGCGCCGCTTACCACCGCTACAGACGGCCGGCCCCGTGAGCGATTGCATCCAGCTGGCCCATGGCGGTGGCGGCACCCTGATGCAGCAGTTGATCAACCAGGAGCTGCGCTCTCTCTACGGCGACCCGGCCCAGGTGCTGCACGATGCGGCCCGGCTCGAATTGCCGCCCGGTCCGCTGGCCTTCAGCACCGACGGCTACGTGGTGCAGCCGCTGGAATTTCCCGGTGGTGATATTGGCAGCCTGGCGGTGATCGGCACCGCCAATGATTTAGCGATGGCGGGCGCCCGGCCCCTGCATCTGAGTGTGGCGCTGCTGCTGGAGGAGGGCTTGCCGCTGGTGCTGCTGCGGCGCCTGGTGGCCTCGATGGCGGCGGCGGCCCGGGCCTGCGAGCTCACGATCGTTACCGGCGACACCAAGGTGGTCGAACGGGGTAAGGCTGACGGCATATTCATCACCACCAGTGGCATCGGGGTTGTGCAGGCCCCGACGCCAATTGACCCCACCGCGATTCGCCCAGGCGATCAGCTGCTGGTGAGCGGCGATCTAGGTCGCCATGGCGTGGCAATCCTGGCTGCCCGCCATGGTTTGGCCCTGGTGCCGCCCGTGCTCAGCGACTGCGCGCCGCTCTGGCCCCAGGTGCGGGCCCTGCTGGAAGCCGGGGTTCGGATTCACTGCCTGCGCGACCTCACCCGCGGCGGCCTGGCCAGTGCCCTGCAGGAGCTGGCGGAGGCGGCCGGGGTGGAGTTGGCGATCGAGGAGGCGTGCCTGCCAGTGCTGGAGCCCGTGGCACGCTGCTGTGAGCTGCTGGGCTTTGAGCCCTTGCATCTGGCCAATGAGGGTCGCTTTGTGGCGGTGGTGCCGCCCTCGGCCCGCGATCAGGCCCAGGCGCTACTGGCCGCCAGCGGCGGAGCCTGGATCGGCAGCGTGCGGCCGGCCTGTAGCAAAGGACGGGTGCTGCTCACTACCTCTTTTGGCACCGAGCGCCTGCTGCTGCCCCTCAGCGGCGAGCTGCTGCCCCGCATCTGCTAAACCCACATGCCAACCTATTTGCTTCTACACTATTGCTAAGAGTTGTGGGTCGATGGATCTCACACCCTTTTTGAGCAGCCTGGAGGGCACCACCCTCGACCAAGTGCTGCTGTCAGTCGCGATCAGCGGCAAGGTGGCGATCGCCATGAAGGGTCGCTTCCTGTTGAGGTCGGTGTGCGAAAGCTTTCAAGACCGCACCCGCATCGGCTGCGCCGTCACCGATGAGGCCACCTGCCTGGCCTATCTGGCGCGGGAGCCCTACGAGCTGCTGATCTGTACCGACTACCTCGAGGATGGCAACGGCTTCGAGCTGGTTCGCAAGGCGCGTAGTGCCCATCCGGGCTTGCGGGCGGTATTGCTTGCTTTGGGGGATGTGATCCCGGCCCAATACGTCGATGCTCCCTGGTTGGAGGCGGTGGTGGCGGAGGCCGATTTCATTGGCGATCAGCGGCCCCTGCAGGCGGCGGCGCTGGCGGTGATGGGGCAGCATTTTTACCGGAGCCCTTCGCTGCGTTCCGGCACCCTGCCCTACCTGAGCTGCCCGCGGCTCACCAAGCGCGAATACGAAGTGCTGGATCTGCTGGCCAGCGGCCTCACCGACAGGGAGATTGCCGAGCGCTTGGTGGTGAGCGAAGAAACCGCCAAGACTTACACCAAGCGACTGCTCAAGACCCTCGACGTCAACAACCGATTGCAGGCTGTGCTCAAGGGTATGCGCTGCGGAATGGTGCAGCTCTGAGCAGTGGTGCCAATTGATATTGTCCCCGTATGGGGGGCTCGGTAATCCACTCGAGAAGCGCACACTCAAGCCAGGGCCCCAACGCGGGGTCTGCGCGGCAGCCCAGCCGGAGTTCCATGACCACCTCGACACCCGCTCCAGGTCTCACCATTGGTGAGTTGGAAGCCAATTATCCGCTCTATTGCAAGGCCATGCGCCTGTTGATTCGCGAGGGTAAAACAATTGCCAAGGTGCGGCGTACCGTTTGCTGGCAGCGGCTGGAAATCCTGCACAACTGCCTGCCTACTCAGTACCGCGAGCCGGACTATTTGTTTGCCCTGTTGCAGCGGGAACTGAACGCTGCTCTTTAGGCGTCGCTGCCCTTTTCGAGCTGGGGGTCGAGAACCCACAGGGCCAATCCACCGCCCCGGCCCCGGGCCAGCAACCAGTTGCTATCAGCCGTGCCCGAGCGGGCGATTAAGGCGAAGAAGGGCCGCCGGCGTGGCTCGGGCTGGTGGCTGATCGTCTGCCCCCAGAGGGTTCGGCTACCGAGCCGCAATTCCAGCTGGCTAAACCAAAACTCCAGTAAAGGCCTACGGCCTCGCAGTGTGCCGCTACCGCTAAACCGCAGCTGCAACGCTCCAAGCTGGACACTGTTTACCACCGTCAGAGCACCACTTTCTGGGGCGGTGCCATCGGGAGTGTAACTTGGAGTTGCGAGGCTCAGGCTTGCCTGCAGGTTGCGCAGCAGTGCTGCCGTGACGGGGTTGGGCTGGGCCCTGCCCTTGCCCCAGAGCAGCTGGAGACGCCAGCGACCAAGCAGTTGCTCTGTTGTAAGCCCGGAGCCGTGGCGACGACTGAGCCGCTCGAGCTCCAGCACCTCCTCTCCACTGGGAATCCCGCTGTTGGACATTGGATTCAACTAATTCTTCGAGTATTTGAAGGCATTTTAGGCGGCAAAGTTGACCCGAGCAGCTGGGCCTAAAAGTGGATCGGATTGGCATAAGCTTAGTTTACTGATTTTAGTTTCTTGGTCGATCTTGATGCGCTTACGGCGCTCGATGCCCTGCAGTGGTTGCGTACGGGCGATGAGGTCTATAAGCGCTTTGGCCTGAGTCAGGCCACCGTTAGTAGACAGTCGCGAAAATGTTTGGATCTTTTTGGCCTTGAGATCCAGCGTATTGATGGCGAATGGAACACCTTTGGCGATCCGACGATTTTGGCGCTGGAGCGCTGTGTTCATCAAGTAGCACGGTGGCAGGGCCGTAGGCCCTTGCGCCTCGAGGCCACCTATTGGTCCGGCCCTTTGCTGTGCACTCCAGTGCCGGAAACTTGGATTCTTGGCCTTGCCAACATTGTTGGAGTGGCGCGTAATCTTCAGCTGGTTAGGGAGCGGATTATTGATGCCTGCCTCAGTGGCCGTAACTGTTCAGGGGGGAGAAAGCTCCGTGGCAGTTCCGCTCTTGACAGACCTCTGAAAACAGCTTGGATCTCA
>NZ_JBSYHW010000058.1:0-16432 GCF_056108345.1 Cyanobium sp. NIVA-CYA 375
TGCGGACCCTCCTGCGGCGCTGCTCCATTGAACTGTCTTCCTCCCATGAGCTCAGGCGGTAGCTCCTTGGCCAGCAGAGCTGCCCCGCCCTTGCAGAGATTGACCAGTCGCACCTGGTTGCGCCAGCGACGCTTGAGCACGGCCGCCCGGCTGAAATCCGCCTGCCACCGCTCCAGTTCGGCCTCCAGCTCCGCCGCTTGGGGCGGCGGCTGGAAGCGATTCACTAACTCGGCCAATCCCTGGGTCAAGGAGCCATAGCAGATCCAGATCCGAGCGTTTATGCCGGCCGGCTCAGCCGGTCGCTGCTCCAGTTCCTGCAGCGAAGGGGCCCCTGCCGCCTGCGGGACAGCCACGCCACTGCCGGGCAATCCGTAAAGCCACAGTGAGTTGTGTTCGGCGGCAGAACCGCCGTCGTGCATGGAAGCCATCGGCTGATGGAGGCAACGGCAAAGGAGACCTGCACGTGTTGCCACAGATAGTCATATCGTAATTGAGCTGCCCTGGTCAGCAGAATGGGCGCATGCGCTGAACGTCACAGATGCTGAAGGAAACCCTTCTGGAAAGCCTGCGGCGCTTCCCCGGCGATCCCGTGATGATCCAGCGGTTAGGGCATGAGCTCGAAACCAGTTCTGAGTGGCAATTGATGCTGGACGTGCTGGAGCAGCAGCTGCCCCACGTCAAATCAGGCACTTCGGGAGAAGCGCAGGTCACCTACCTCCTGGCCAAGGCGTCGGTTGAGCTCGGTATCGAGCGGCGGGCCTTGGCCTTGATCGGCCGTTCCCTGCTGATCCGACCAGACTTCGCCTTCAGCCATCACATCAAGGGCCGAGCTCTGGCTGGAATGCAGCGGTTTGAAGAGGCGATTGCCGCCCAGCAGCGCTGTGTGCAGCTGGCTCCCGATTTTTGTTGGGGGTGGTTTGAACTCGGCCATCTGCAACGGCACCAGGGCAAGCTCAGTGCTGCCTCCGGTAGCTTGAAGCGGGCGCTCGAGCTGCAGCCGGTCCAGGCTCGCCACCACCACAACCTGATCCGAGAGGCGCTGGAGGAAGTTAGGGCGCAGCTTGGGCAACAGGAGCGACAGGAGGCGGCGCTCTCCCTCTGGCCAGACCGGCCCGTGCCACAGCAGGGCGAACGGCTCTCGAGCCTCGATGAGCTGGAGCTGCAGCTGGAGCAGTTCAATTTGTTTCTCAATCGACAGGAACCGAACCGACAGGAACCGAACCGACAGGAACCCAACCCGAATCGAACGGCTTAGTCCAGGCCTGGGATAGCCAGTTCACGGGGGCGGCCATCGGGATGACCGGCGCTGCAGGCTGCCGGCCACCAAGGGCCTGGACCGGCCAACTGCTGGGGCCAGCGCTGCCGCAACAGGTTCAAACCAGCGTGGCGCGTGGGCTGATCATCGCCGCGGCTCCGCCGACTGCTGCCCTCGGCATGCATCAATACCGCCTCGGGGCAGAGCACCTGGCGAAAGCCGCGGGCCCCCAGCCGCAGCCCGAAGTCCACATCGTTTCCCTCCACCGGCAGGGCCGGGTCGAAGCCGCCGGCCTCGAGGAAGAGGAGGCGTCGCACCATCAAGCAGGCTCCCGTCAGGGCCGGCCAGGCGGTGAGGAAGGAGCTGCGGCCCCGGTGAACGCCATGGCCGGGAGGGAGGTTGCGATAGGGATGGGCGCAGCCATCTCCGCCCAATCCGGGCACGATGCCGGCATGTTGGATCGTTCCCTGCGGGGTGAGAAGCAGGGCGCCGGCGGTTGCCACCACCGGACGCAGGGCCTGGGCCGCCAGGCTTTCCAGCCAACTGCCGTTGCGCCCCGAAGCTGCGCACAGCTGCACATCGTTGTTTAGGAACAGCAGCAGCTCGCCCCTGGCCTCAAGCGCGGCGCGGTTGTTTAGCAGGCTCCAATTGAACGGACCATCCCCATCCAGCCAGGTCCCCCGTAGGCCTGGCTGCTCTCCCCAGCGGCGCTGCAGGTCTGCACTGGCCTGCAACCTGGAGCCGTTGTCCACAACCCACAGCGCCAGGTTGATGCGTGAGTTGGAAGAGCGCAGCAGCCCATCGAGGCAGGCGGCCAGCAGATCGGGGCGGTCGCGACTGGGCACGATCACGCTCACCAGCGGTGGCCCGGGCGGCAGGGCCCAGCTGAAGCGGAAGCCGGTCTGCTCCGGCTGCCCCGGCAACTCCTGCGGGATCACTTGCGGGATGACGGCGGTAACGGCCTCGCCTAAGTGGTGCAGATGGTGATGGAGTTGGTTGGCGCGTAGGTGGGGATCTGGGCAGCCGGCACCGCCGCAGCGGTGCACCAGGATCCGTGGCAGTGCCAGTAGTTGGGGCCGCGCTGCCAGGGCCTGCAGCTGCCAGCTGAAGCGAGCCGAGGGATCGTTGCGCGCGGGTGGTGGGGGCAGGCCGGCGCCATGTAGCCAGTCGCGGCGCCACAGGCTGAAACTGTCGAGCCAGGGGGTGCTCCAGAACGCCTCCGGCTGCCAGCCGGGTTTGAACCAGGGATCGTGTCGTTCGTCGTGCCCGTTCAGTCGGTCTTCATCGGCGTAGATGCCATCGGGCGGGGCTTCGCCCGCCGCCGCCCGGAGCAGCAGTTGCTCGGCCACCCAGGCGAGGGCCCCGTCTCGCAGGCGGGCGTCGGCAGCGAGCAGCAGGTGCCAGGCTTCCAGCAGCGAATCAGCCGAGGTTGTCGCAGAGGCTGAGCCCCTAGGCAGGGGCGGCTCCAGCTGCTGACACCAGTGGCGATAGGCAGCTGGCCCCAGGCCATCGGCCAGGCGCTCGCCGGCGAAGGCGACGCGGCCGGCGAGGCGTTGCTGACGCTGGGCAATCCAGGGCTGTTGGGGCAAGGCTGCCGCTGCTGCGGCCATCGCTACAGCGGCGCCCGGCCAGTCAGCCTGCTCCTCCAGGAGTTCGGCCAGGGCAAAGGAGTTCCAGCCGATGCCCGGATCACAGGCCACACTTTCGCGCTGCAGGCGGATCGCGTCTTGACACCGCCCTTGCTGCTGGCGCACGCGTGCCAGCAGATGTAGGGCGGCCCCATGGCGGGGCTGAAGGGCCAGGCACTCCCAGAGGGCCAGCTCGGCCGCCTGCCAGCGCTGCTGCCCCAGGGCCTCTTCGCCGCGGCGATACCAGTCGTGGGGGGTGCTCGGCAGGGTTCGGGCCACAGTGGTAGCGGTTGCCTTACTTCAGTGTCTCCCCTGGTGGTGAATCTGTGGGGCCACCTCGGCGGTGGATTCGGGCTGGGGGAGGGGGCGCTCTGCACGGCGAGGGCCCTCGCCGCCGCCGGGCTCACGGTGCAGCTGCGCGATCTGCCTTTGGCCAGCCATCCCGGCACTGCCCCGATCCAGGCTGCGGCCGAACCAATCCTTCCGGCTGCGATCGATCTGCTCCACACCAACCCCAATGTTTTGCGCCAGACCGATGGCCTGGCGGCGCAGCTGCAACTGGAGGCACCGCTGCGCATCGGCTATTGGGCCTGGGAGCTGGAGGCTTTCCCGGATGGCTGGGAGGTGGGTTTCAGCGGACTCGACCAGCTGTGGTGCCCTTCTCCTTTCTGCGCTACGGCCTTGGGGCAGCGCAGCCCAGTGCCGGTGACGGCCCTGCCCCATCTGATCGACTGGAGGCGAGCTGATCGGCTGGCCCAGCAGCGGGCCGGGCTGGGCCGCAGTGGTGACTCAGGGCGTCGTTGGCCCTTCACGGTGCTGTTTGCCTTCGATTTCTGGAGCACCCGCGCCCGCAAAAATCCCGATGGGGTGATCGAGGCCTTTCTGGCCGCCTTCCCCCCCGGAGGCAGCGTGGCGGCGCGGCTGGTGCTCAAGCTGGGCAGTGCCGGGCAGTTTCCGGAGGCCACCGCCGAGCTGGCCGAACGCTGCGCCGGCGATCCCCGCCTGCAGCTGATCACGAGCCATCTATCTACGGATGAATTCGACGCCCTTTACGTCCAGGCCGATGTGGTGCTGAGCCTGCATCGCGCCGAGGGATTTGGGCTGCTGCTGGCGGAGGCCATGGCCGCCGGCATCCCGACAGTGGCGAGTGGCTATGGCGGCAACCTCTGCTTCATGCCCCCGGGCAGCGCCGAGTTGGTGCCTTGTCGCCGGTTTCCGATTCAGCGCACTGAGGGCGACTACCGAGCTGGCTGGTGCTGGGGCGAACCGGATCTAGATGGGGCGGCGGCCGCCCTGCGCCGCCTGGCAGACCATCCCGCCCAGGCGGCCCAGCTGGCGGCTGCGGGTCGGCGGGCGGTGCGGGAGGCTCTGGATCCTGCGGGTCTGGCGGCAGTGGTGGCGGAACGGATCGGCAGCTTGCTGCGCTGGGGCGGGCGGGCCGAACTGCTGGCTGCCCTACCGCAGCAGCACTCGCTGCGCCGGCTTCAATAACCGGGCTCTTCGGGGCGGACTGGGCTGAAGCGCTCGAGCCGCAGCCGCAGCGGCTCTGACCAGGGGGTGTCGATTGCTCCCAGCAGGCTGCGGGTGCCCTCCAGATCAAGTCGGCTGAGGCGCCGGATGCACACCAGGGCCCGCACCGTTGGATCGGCGGCGCCGACGGCGCACAGCCATTCCGCCAGTTCGGGAGCCAGGCCGGAGCTGGCGGCCGCGCAGGCGCCTAGCTGCCAGCCGGGCTGCTGGGCTGCGGCCAGCTGCTGCAAGCGCCGCAACCCCCGCTCGGGATCGATGCTCACCAGCACCTCCAGGAGGTTGCGCACGGTGAGCGGGCTATCGCTTCCCCAAGCAAGTGCCTGCTCATAGGCCGCGGCGGCGGTCTCAGGCCGCTGCCGGCCGCGGCGGGCATCGCCGAGTTTGTGAGGGGTCCAGAAGCTGCGGCTGCCTGCTGCCAGCGCCTGCTCCAAGGTGTCCTCACAGTCTGCGAAGCGGCCTTGCATCAGCAACACATAGGCGAGCAGGTCGAGTTGCTCAGCAGAGGCGGCGCCGAGTAGGAGCAGGCGCCGCAGGGCCCCCTCCGCCACCAGCCAGTCGTTGGCGGCGAGCGCCTGGCGCAGCACTTCAGACCAGCTAGATGCGGGCTCCATCACTGGCTCCATCACGGGCTCCAGCCCTGGGGGCTTGTCGCTTCGCTGCGGGCCACGGCTTCGCGGGCTACGGCATCGAGGAGATCGATCTGGGCACCAACGCAGCGGCGATGGTCAAAGTGGCTGGCGATATGCCGGCGGGCACCGAGGCGCAGGGGTGCAGCGATCTCCGTAGCGGTAAGCAGGGTGAGCAAGGTTTGCAGCAGGGCGGCGGGATCGTCGGCGGGCACCAACCGGCCGCTCACTCCATCGATAACCAGCTCCTCCACCCCGGCGTCGGCGCAGGCCACCACAGGAGCGCCGCAGGCCATCGCCTCCAGCAGGCTCCAGCTGGGTACGTAGGGCCGGCTGAGATAGGCATGCACCCGGCTGATGCGAAACAGATTGCGCAGCTGATCCGGTGGCAGCAGGCCGGGGGTGTGCAGACGGCTGCGGTCAATTCCCTCGCCCAGGCCCGCCAGCAAGTGTTGGAGCCAGCTGCCTTCAGCCGCGGGGGGGCTGCCGTAGCAGCCCCGGTCGCAGGCGCCGGCGAGCACCACCTGCAGCTGGGGCAGGCGCTGCTGCAGTGCCGGCAGCACGGCGAGCAGGCGATCGAGGCCCCGCAGGGGCTCCAAACTGCGGGCCGCAAAGCTGAGCACCAGGGACTCCGACCCGAAGCTGACGCCATTGGAGAGCTGCAAGCGGGCCAGCGGATCCGGCGCATAAAGCTGCAGATCCACCCCTTCATGCAGCACCTTCAGCCTGGGCTGCAGCCAGGGGGGATGGCTATCCCGCTGAAAGCGGCTGGCGGTGATGCCCACTGTCATGCGGCGGATCGCCACGGCGTCCGCCCACTGCTGGATCTGCCGGCCCCCTGCCGCAGTGCGATCACCGCCGAGCAGGGGCGAGGTGAGATCTAGTTCGAGCATCGCCACCAGGGGGACGGCGGGGAAGAGATCGTCGAGGAGCAGCGCATCTCCCCAAAAGCAATGGGCGAGCACCACATCGGGGCGCCAGCCAGTTGCCGCCAGTGGGCTGAGGGCGGCAACCACCCGCCGCGCCTGCTGCCAGGGAGCCAGTAGACGCCTGGCGGGATCGGGGTGGCGCAACTCGGCGTTGACATCGCCTCCGCAGGCCAGCCAGCGGAAGCGCCCGGCTGGGCCGGCGGCACTGCTGCTCGCTTTGCTGCTCACAGCCACTACGTCATCGCCGCGCCGCACCAGGGCGGGGGCGAGATGGCGAAACTGCCCTGGGAAATTTTGGTGCAGCAGCAGCACCCGCACAAAACTTCTCAGCGGATCGTGCGCAGGGCGCGGGCACCGCCGCTGAACTGGTTGAACCAGAGCTCGAGGATGCTGGCCTTGTCGAGTTTGAGGTTGGCGGTGAGGGCCATGCCGGCCTGAAGCTCAAAGCGCTGGCCGTTTGCCTCGAGATACTGGCGGGCCAGTTTGAGTTTCACCGGGAAGCGCGGCACCTTCAGCTCGCTGGTCTCGTCTGGGGGTAGGGCATCGGTGCCGATCGAGATCACCTCGGCAGGGAGCCAGCCGTACTTGTCGCGGCGATAGGCGGGGAATTCGAGCTCGGCGCTCTGGCCGGGCCTAACAAAGGCAAGATCGGCGTCAGGCATGTCCACCCGGGCTTGGAGGTTGTCGATCGGCACCACCTTGAGCAGGGGTGCAGCGCCGATCGCCACCTGGCCGCGCTTGGCACTGAGATCGAGGATGGTTCCTTTGAAGGGGGCCTTGAGCACGATCTGGCGCAGGCGGCTGCGGGTGGCCACCAGGCTGGCGCGGCTGGCGGAGAGTTCGCTTCCTACGAGCGCCTCCTTCTGGGCCGATTCAGCCTGCAGTTTTTGGATTTCGGCCCGGGTGGAGCTGATGCGGGCATTCAGCTCGGCGCGGTTCTTTTCGCTGTCGAGCACGCTGAGCTGGCCGTAGCCGCCCTCCTGGGCGAGGGGGCGCAGTTGGGCTAGTTGGGCATCGGTGATCCTGAGCTGCTGCTGGGCGCCAACGAGCCTGGCCCGGGCCTCGGCAATCGCTGCCCGCAGCCGCTGCACTTCGGCCAGGGAGGTAGCCACCAGCGAACGCTGCTTGTCCACCATTGAGGAGGCCTCGGCCTGGAGGGTTTCGGTGTCGAGCACCACGAGGGGTTGGCCGGCGTTTACCAGCTGGTTTTCCTTGACCAACACCTGGCTGATCACCCCCTGCTCGGGGGGGGAGACCTCCTGGGTGGAGCGCAGGGTCTGCAGCCGGCCAGCTACGGGCACGACACGGTCCACCTTGATCAGGGCGGCGGCGCCGATCAGAAACAGCACCAGCACCGAGAGGCTGGAGCCGATCACCATGGGCATCCAGGAGGGGGGGCGGCTTTCGAGGCGCAGGTCGTCTGAGGCGAAGCCGGTGTCTTCGAGGCTTCTCACCCCATCGTTGGGCTGGCGTAGGGCGGTGCGATTGGCTAGGGCCCGGTTGTTGGCTGGTGGGGGGGTCATGGGTGGCTCATCGGTGGGTTCTCATCGGGAAGACTCCGCGGCAATGCCCACCTGCTGGTAGTAGAGGGTGGCGTAGGACCCACCCAGGCGGATCAGCTCGCCATGGCGGCCATCCTCAATGATGCGGCCGCCTTCCATAAACAGGATGCGATCGGCATCGCCCAGGGTGGTGAGGCGGTGGGTGATAAACAGCACGGTGCGGCCTCGGAAGCGCTGCCTGAGATTGGCGAAAACCTGGCGCTCCGTCTCGGCGTCGAGGGCTGAGGTGGCTTCATCGAGGATCAGCAGGGAGGGGTTTTGCAGCACCATGCGTGCCAGGCAGAGGCGCTGGCGTTGGCCACCGCTGACCCCCGCTCCCCGCTCGCCGAGGCGGGTGGCATAGCCATTGGGGAGGGTGCGGATGAAGTCGTGGGCGGCGGCCACGGTGGTGGCGGCAATCACCGCCTCCATATCAGCATCGGGGCTGTTGAGGCGCAGGTTTTCGAGCACGGTGCCCTCAAACAGCAGGCCGTCCTGGGGCACGTAGCCCACCTGGGCGCGCAGGCTGGCGAGTTGTACCTTCTCCACATCATTGCCATCGAGCAGCACAGTGCCCTTCTGGGGTAGGTAGAGCCGATCAATCAGCTGCACCAAGGTGCTCTTGCCACTGCCGCTGAGGCCCACAATCCCCACAAACTGGCCGGCCTTGATGCTGAGGTCGAGGCCATCGAGCAGGTAGGGGGTGCGGGGGCCATAGCGGAACGACACCCGCTCAAAGTGCAGGTCGCCGCGCAGGGGCGGCAGAGGCGGCTGCTGCTGGTCGGAGCTGCTGGCTTCCGGCAGGGTTTCCATCACCTGGCTGAGGGCCGCCAGGGATAGGCGCAGTTCCTGCACCCCCTGCCACAGGCTGCCCAGCCGCACGAACGAACTGACGACCCGGTTGGAAAGGATGCGGATGGCGAAGAAGCCGCCGATACTGAGCTGGTTGGTGAGCATTAGGCCTGATCCCACGCCGATCAGCACCACGTCTGCCAGGCCACCGATGGTCCGGCCCGCTTGGCCCAGCAGGGTGGAGAGGCGGGTGAGGCGGAAGCGGGAATTGGTGTAGCGGCGGTAGCGATCGAGCCAGCGCCAGCGGGCCTCCACCTCGAAGTTTTGGCTCTTAACCGTGCGCATGCCGGAGAGCAGCTCCACCAAAAAGGAATTGGCAGCCGCCAAGGAGCGATTGCTGATCTGCAGGTTGCGCTCGATCAGGGGCGCTCCAGAGAGGTTGAGCCCGATCAGTAGGGGCACCACCGCCAAGGTGATCAGGGTGAGGGTAGGGCTGATGAAGAAGAGCACCACAAACACCAGCAGGCCGAGGGTGAGATCGAGGCCAGCGCCCAGCACCTGCTCCACGACAAAGCGGCGAATCGCATAGAGCTGGTTGACGTTATAGAGAATCGCCCCCACCTGGCGGCTCTCGAAATAGGGCAGGGGCAAACGCAGCAGATGTTCCACCACCGACGAGCCCATGCGCACGTCAACGCGATCGGAAAGATCGGCGGTGACCAAGGCGCGCAGGCCGCCGATCACGCCGTTCACCAGGGTGGCCACCACCAGCAGCACCAGGATTGGCGCCAGTAGGGAGGGGTTGTTGCGGGCTATCACCGCGTCCAGCACCACCATGAAGCTGAGGGGCAGCACCAGGTCGAGGATCTGGGAGATGAAACCGGTCAGCACCACCATCGTCACCATGCCGGGATAGCGGCCGAAGGCACTGACAAACCAACCCAGGCCCACCTTTTCGACGTCGTTGCGGCCGGTGCGGCCCTCGCGCACCACCAGCACATCGAGGCCATCGGGGCAGCGCTGCTCGAGCTGGGCCAGGCCGAGTCGCACCGGGCCTCGGCGGGGATCGCTGATCAACACACCGCTGCCCCGGCCGGCCACCAGCAGCAGCACGAACTGGCCCTCGAGGTCGAGCACCGCTGGCGGCTCCAGCCGGGCCAGCTCCCAAGCCCGCGCCCGCAGCGGCCGGGTGTCAAAGCCAAGCGCCTCCAGCTGTAGACCAACCTGGGGCAGCTTCAGTGCTCCTAGCCGCTCCTCCACATCGCGCAGGGTGCGCATCAGCTGATCGCTGGAAACCACCAGCTCTCGGGCTTGGCAGAGCTGCTGAATGCAGAAGTAAGCCTGCTGCACTCGATCGGCGGCCGGGTTGGTGGCACCGCTGCTGCCGTCGGAGCGCCGGCGGCTCTCAACGAAGCCCAGCTCGATTGGATCGCTCGCCCCAAGGCTGGCCACCGCCGCCACGGGCACCATCGCAGCAGGAGCTGCTGTGGAGGGAGATGCGCTGGTGTTCAGGGCTGCTTCAGGGATGGCCACCACCCGGGGCGGCAGCTGGTTCACCAGCTCGCGCCAACCTTCGGAATCGGACTGCAGCTGGTCTCCCGGCAGCAGCCCATCGGGCTGGCGGGGGCCGCTGTAAAGCAGCAGGTGGCCGGGGGGCAGGCTGTCTTCGGGGCCGAGCAGCAAGGCCTCTGCCAGCAGAAGCTCAAGCTGCTGCTTGGGCTGGGCGGGCCGCTGGCCTTGGGCCCGCCACCAAACCTCCATCAGGCTTGCTAGCTCTTCCAGGCAAGGGCTGCCTGCTACTGCTTGGCGCAGCTCGGGCTCCTGTTGCAGCAGCCGTAGGGCCGGCAGGGCTGGCAATACCAGCAAAGTTGATGGCTGGGAGGCCACCAGGCCCAGTTCCGGTTCTCCCCGCCACAGCGAAGACCAGCCCAACCAGCTGCCGGGGCTGGCCAGGCCCAGGCTCAGCGGAGGCTCGCCCGGCCTGAGCTGCAGCCGCCGCAGCCGCCCTTCCAGCAGCAGCGCCGCTCCGGGGGGCAGCTGGCCGGCGCGCTGGAAGGGCTGTCCCACGCCGAGCTGCTGGATGGAGGCTTCCGCCGCCAAGCGGTTGATCAGCTGGTCGGGGAGGTTGGTGAGGGCTGCTGAACCTCGCAGAAGCTGTTCAAATCGCATCAGCTGGCCACCTCCGAGGGGGCCGCCAACTGAATCAGCCGATCGCGCAGCAGCAGTAGCTGCTCGCGCTGCCAGCGGTTGCGGCACTCGTCCAGCAGCTGGCCACGCACTTGCTCGTCTAGCCGACCGGCCTGCAGGGAATCGACCCGGATCAGGTGCACTACGCCATTGACATCGAGGGGAGGAATCAGTTCGCCGGGTTGGTATCGGCGCACGACGCGCATCAGCAGGGGATTGAGCCGGTTTACCGGCACGGGACCCACCACACCGCGCCGCAGGCGGTCGGCCTCATCGCCATGGCGCTCAACCAGCTCAGGGAATGTGAATTCGCCTTCCTGCAACTGGAAGAAAAGCTCGGTGGCCAGATCCGGATCACGCACCCGCACCATGGTGAGCACCACCTGGTCGAAATCGCCGCGCCGCTGCAGAAAGAGGCCGGGCAACTCCTGGCTCCAGATCCAGTGGCTGGCGCGGGCCAGGCCGTTTTCGAAGGCGACCAGCTGCTCCAGCTCGACTAGGGAGAGGCCGCGGGCGCGGCGCCATATCTCCAGCTCTTCGAGGGAGTCCAAGCCGCAGCGGCGGGCATAGACCAGCAGCTGGGTGTGGTTGTCTTCTAAGGGCGGCAAGGAGGGGTCTTTGCCTGCCTCCGGTGGCAGCTCGACGCCGGCCAGCTCCTCCAGCAGGCGTCTTTGACACCAGGCGCTGAGTAGCTCATGGCGGGCCAGCAGGCGCACGCTTTGTTGATCTGGTAGCGGCAACGTGGCGCCCAGATTGCGTAGGTGGAGCGGAATCAGCGCGCTCACGGGGTTCCACTGCCGGCGAGTTCGCGGTAGACCAATGCCGCCTGTTGATACTCGCCTCGCCGCTCCAGCAGTTCAGCCAGGCGGCGGTTGAGGCCGGGATCGCGCAGTTTGCCGCGCAGGTGCTGGAGCAGTTCGATGGCAGAGGGATCGTCGCCCATTTCCTCCAGGCATGTTGCCGCTGTCACCAATTTGTCGGGCTGGAGGTGGTCGGGCTTGATGCGAAAGATACGAAGCACCAGCTGGGCCGCTTCGATGCTGCGGCCCAGCTGGCTTTGGGCGACGGCGAGGTTGGTTAGCGCCGCCAAAGATTCCGGGGATCCCTGGCGGGTGTGCTTCAACGAATTCTCAAGCAGGGGCACGGCTTCTTGCAGCCGGCCGCCCTTAAGCAGCAGGCCGCCCAGATTGACCAGGCTGCGGTAGTGGCCTGAATCCAGCTTCAGCGCCTCCCGAAAGGCCCGCTCCGCTTCTTCCGGGCGGTTTTGCAGCAGCTGACACATCCCGAACAGGCCAAAGAAATCAGCCCCGCGGTTGCCGGCCGTGATCAACTGCCTCAACTCCTGTTCCACTGCGGCTGCATTGGCGCTGCTGAGCTTTTCGCGCAGCGCCACCAGTCGCTCTGCCGGCCCGGCCACCGTCGTGGGGGCTACCGGCGCTAAGGGCTGCTGCTGGGAGGGCTGGCCGAGCATGGGCTGACCAGAGGTGCGATCCGGCAGGGCCAGCTGGTGTGATGCACCCCATTGGGCATTTGCAGGATCAGTCTTGCCTCGCAACAACACATAGGCTTGGCGATAGAAGGCAACGGCCAGTTCGGGACGTCCCTGGTTGTTGAGTTCTTCGGCGTAGACAAATTGTTGTTCAGGGCCCAGTTGCTGGCCCATGGAGGGTCCGGGGCCTACTGGTCGCGCCAGTTCGGGTTCGGGTCGCGCCGATGAGGTAGAGGGATAGGTAGCGGCAGCTTGGCCACTGATAGAACGGAGTAGCCAAGAGCGCAGACCCACCAACACCTCTTTGCCCGACTGGGTCATGGTGACACGGGTTTCAATCGTAATTCCTTTCCGCGATGCTGCCGCATGGTTGCCGGCCTGCCTCGACTCCCTCGCCCAACAAGAGGAGGGCAACTGGGAATTGCTGGCCGTAGATGATGGCAGCAAGGACCACTCGGCAGCACTTGTGGGCGAGTGGGCGGCAAGCCAACGCCAGTCCGTGCGGCTGCTCCGTCTGCCGGGCTTGGGGGTGGCCAGCGCTCGCAACTGCGGCTGGGCTGCCGCCCGCTCTCCCCTGGTGGCCTTTCTCGATGCCGATGACATCGCCCTACCTGGCCGACTCGAGCGGCAGGCCGCTCGCTTCGACGCCGATCCCGGGCTGCAGCATTTGCTATGCGGCTGGCGGCGCCTGAATACCGCCGGCACCCCCCTCCATGACGTTTGCCCCTGGCAGGAAGGCGCAAACTTTGATTTGGAAGCTGCCTTTGAACACAAGGCCGTGCTACCCAGCGCCTGGATGCTGCGGCGTCACCTACTGGAGCGTCATGGCGGCTTCGACCCATCGTTGCGCCATGCAGAAGATGTGGACTTGTTGCTGCGGCTGGCCGCCGCTGGCGAGCGCGGCGGCTGGCTGGAGCAGGTGCTCTGTGGATATCGGGTGCACGGCCGCGCTGCCAGCCGTCAGGCCGCCGATCAGGCCCATGGCTTGCTGTGGGTGGTGAATCGCCGGCTGGCGGCGCTGCCGGCTGGTCATCCGCTGCTCTTCAAGCGCCAAAACTTGCTTTTCAACACCAGGGCTTGGGCGGGCTGGCAGGCCTGGCACGAATGCCAGCCAGACCTAGCCCTTGAACTGTGGCGCACCGCCTGGGGAAGCCGCAGCGGCGGAGACGCCCACACCTGGCTGCACCTGGCCGAAAACGTTGCCCGCAGCTGCGAGCGCATCGGCGTTGAGCTCTCTGCCGAAGAGCTGCTCAACGACCCCACCTGGCAGGCTCTGGAACGGCAGGTGGTCGTGGATCTCAGCCGCAGCGGCGTCCGCAGCGCTGCCAGGTTGCAAACCCTGGCCAAGGGGTTTAGCAGGCAGCTCGCCGCCGCCGATCTCCTCTGGCGGCCAGAGGCGCTCAGCCGCTGGTGGCAGACCCTGCCTGCGGGATCCGACCCCCTGCTTGCTCTGCGCCTACGGGTATTGGCCTGGTGCGGGGCGATGCAGCAGCCGGGTGCCAGCCAGCCCGAAAAGGGGTCATGTCTGGCTGGTGAACTTGCTTCAAAACTTGCTGCAGAACTGGCAGAGCTGTTGCGCCAGTGGGCGCTGATCAACTGGCCAGAACATGGGGAGGCGGCTCGGCAGCGGCTGCAGGAGGTCTTTGATCTGGAGCCCAGCGCCCCGCTGGCCATGGCGATCGCCCGGTTGGCGGCCGAGCGCCACCCCTGGGGTGCCAAGGCCCTAGAGCAGCTGGCCACCCGGTTGCCGGCGCCCGGCGGTGATGGGGCTGCCAACGACCGCTTTCCCCGGTTGCCGCTGCCCGTGCTGGCCGAGGCTTGCCGGGGGCCCGACTGCAGCCCCTGCGCCCTGACCCATCTGGAGCTGCTGGGCTGGCGGCGAGAGCCCCTGGTGCCGCCCGATGCCGGGGCAGCCGTTGCTTGGCTTGAGCACTGGGTGCCGCCCCAGGACGCAGGCGGCACCTGGCAGGCTGCGCCCTTTGAGCTGCAGGAGCTGGAGCATGGGCGGATCTGGTTGCGGTCGCCGAACTCCAACCCCTGGGGCACCACCCATGGGCTGGCCGTGGCTGACGGGGAGGGCCAACCCCGGCCCCTGCTGAGTCGCTGCTATCCCCAGCCATGGCCTGCATGTCCCACCCCCCCATACCGCTGCGAGCCGGCGCCAGCAGGGCCTCCCCTGATGGTGGCCGGCACGGTGCTGGCGGTGGCCGATCTCTCGGCCGAGATCCACTACCACTGGCTACTGGACAGCCTGCCACGGCTCGGATTGGCGCTGGCCCGGAGCGGAGCCGGCGGGGATTCGGGCTGGCCGGAGCACTGGCACCTTTGGCACAACGGCGGCGGCAGTGAGCGGGTGCGCCGCAGCCTGGTGGACGACCTAGGCATCCCGCCCGAGCGGCTGATCGATGCCCATCAGCATCCGGATCTAAAGGCGAAGCGGCTGCTGATCCCGCCGCCGTTGCACCCCTTTGGCTGGCCCTCACGGCGCGCGCGCGCCTGGCTGCGCCGCCGCTATCTGCGGCCGGAGCAGCGGAGTTGCCGCCGCCAGAGCAAGGGACGACGCCTTTGGCTGGTGCGCGGCGCCTCAGCCCGCCGGCCCGTGTTTGGTGAGGCGGAGCTGCTGGCCCACCTGGAGCAACAGGGGCTGGGGCTGGAGCCGCTCGTGCTGGAGGGCCTGCCGCTGGCGGAGCAGGCTGCCCAGATCGCTGACGCCGAGCTGCTGGTGCTGGCCCACGGGGCGGCGCTGGCCGGGCTGGCCTTCGCCCGACCTGGCACCCAGGTGTTAGAGCTGCATCAGCCTCGCTACGCCCCGCCCTACGGCCATGCCCTGGCCGGCTGGGGGGGACTGAAGCTGGTGCGCTGCCTGCAGCCGGCCACGCCGCCGGATCTTTACAGCCAGCTGCTGTTTGAGGCACCTATCTGCGAGCCGATCGTGCTGGATCCGGAGCGGGTGGCGACGGCGCTGCGAACGCTGGCTGCCTGCACAAGCCCGCCCAATTAAATTCAGCGCATGGCGATTGCAAAAGCCCGCTGGCTTGACACTGCTGTAGCTGCTCGGCTAGCTGGTCAGCCGGAAGCGGCCGCGTCTGCCTACCTGCGGGTACTGGAGCTCGATCCTGCTAACGAGAGCAGTCTGCGGGGCCTCTATTACCTCCAGATTGGGGAGCCGCTGCGCCGGGCTTTAGTGCCACAACTGCAGCAGCTGCTTCAAGCGGCGGCGCCCCATCCCCTGGCCCACTGCCTGCTCGCCAACTGGCTGCGTGAGGACGACAAGGCGGCGGCGCTGACCCTGAATCGCCAGGCTGCCCGCCAGGGCTTGCGGTCGCAGCGACTGGCGCCGCTGGGCAGCGCCGCCGCCGCCGCCGGTGGCTTGCCGGAGGTGGTGATCCTGGGGGCACCGAAATCTGGCACCACCTCATTGGCGGCCTATCTGGCGGGCCATCCAAGCGTGTGGCTGCATCCACTAAAGGAATTGCATTTCTTTGACAACCACTGGAGCCTGGGGGAGGTTTGGTATCGCTCCCAGTTCCCGCCTCTGCGCAGCCCCGGGCTGCTGCGGCTGGAGGCCACGCCGGACTACCTGCAGCATCCGCAGGCCCCGCAGCGCATGCACGCCCTGATGCCCGAGACGCGGCTGATCGTGCTGCTGCGCGAACCCCTCGACCGGGCCCTGAGCTGGATCCGCCATATGCGCAGCCTGATCGGCCTGCAAGGCGACAGTGAGATGTTGCTGAGGGAGGAGGCCGAGCAGCTTGAAGCGATGGGGCCAGAGGAATTGGCCGGGCTGGGTTGGTTTCGGCCCAACGCCCTCAGCGGCAGCCTCTACGACCAGCAGCTGCGGCGCTGGCTGGCGGTGTGGCCGGCCTCCCAGCTGCTGCTGCTGCGCTTCGAGGATCTGGCCCTGCACCCCGAGGTGGTGTTGCGGCGCTGTTTGGCCTTTTTAGACCTGGATATTGAGGGGCTGCCGCCGCACCGCAGCTATCAAATACACAACCGGGGTCAGCTGCCGCAGGAGCCAATTGATCCGGCGCTGGCCCGCCGTTGCCGCGAGGGGGTGCTGGCTGAAGCGCTCGAGCTGTGGACCGCCTTGTGACGGCCGACCTGCCGGGCCGCTGGGCAGGGTTCGGTCGCCGCTGGCAGGCCTGGCGGCAGCGGCACGACCGGCGCTGCTGGGCCAGCAGCTGGCAGGGCCAGGCTTTCCAGCAGGGGCGACTGAGCTTCCCGTCCCCCTGGGACGACCAGCTGCTGGAGACGCGGCTGAGCCTGCGTGTGGGCAACCACCTGGCCTATTTGCTGCGGGATGGGAAGGACCGGGACCGGCGAGCGCTGGTGTTTGCAGGGCTGGTGAGCAATGGTCACGAGCTTGAGGGGGTGTATCTGCTCAAGGAGGAGGAGTGGCTGCAGACCCCCCACGGCCGAAAGGCCGCTCCAGCGAGCCAGTTCGGCTAGGGGCAC
>NZ_JBSYHW010000059.1:0-16381 GCF_056108345.1 Cyanobium sp. NIVA-CYA 375
CTCCGCTGTGCCAGGGCGGCATCCGTGGCCGCGGCATCCCAGAGCAGCACTGGCCGGAGAGTCCCTAGGCCTTGCCCCCGGAAGTGGATCCCTGGCTTCAGAACACCTTCACGGCGAAGGCGCCGCAAGCTGGAATCAGACGTGCGCAGTCGATCCGCCACCTCACGGGTGGTCAACGAGAAATCAGGCATGGTTGGAATAGCTGGAGGGCGGTATCTGGTGGCCCTTGCGCTCAACCATATGGGTGGCAAAACTTGCACCCCCTACCGCCAGAGACGGTGAATAGGCGTCTCGGTACTACTGAATCACTCAAAACGCCTACAGGGCCTGACTTCTCCCCTTGCATCACCGAGTGGGGAAACTGACCAACGTTGAGCACTAGCTCCCGTTGCTGCCTGATTCAGTCTGAAGCCTGCGGACCTTCGCTAGAAGCCCCGGCTGGTCCAACCTTCGCCCATACGTCTGGAGATGCACTGCGGGCGAGTGACCCATCAACTCCGCCGATTCCCGGACATGGAGCCCCAGCTTCTGAGCCAACCTCAGGGCGAAGGCATGCCTCGCGGAGTAGGCGGTCAACTCCGGGTTTAAGGGAATCTCCACAGGCTCCTGGTCCCGCAATCGCCGCAGCTGCTGGGTCAGAACCTGGCCTGGGCTCCTGACGGCCACCATCCCCGGCGGCAATCCGTGGCGCTTCCATCGATCCATCAGCCCGAAGCAATCCGCAGGCCATCCCTCTGGTGGCACAGCAGGCACCGTTCGGGCGCCGCTGCTGCCCTTGCTGGCGCGCTTCGAGCGGGTGACGCGAGCCAGGACCATCATCTCCTCCTGAACCAGGTCCAATCCCTGGAGCTCCGCTGGCCTCAGCCCGAAGCAGATCAGGCAATCCCACGCCACCAGGTCCTTAGGGGCGAGCTTGCTGCTGCGCTTGACCCGTGCCCGAAGCTCCGCAAGCTCCCCATCCGTGAAGCTCCGCACGCCATCCGCCGCGGCCGCGGCCTTGCCATTGCCACGCATGGAGGTGATCTCCTCAGGCCATGGCCATCCGGCCTCCTTCCACAGCCGGCGAAGGCGATCGTGTGCCATTTGCCGGGCCCTGGTCCCCGGCTGCCAGTGGCGCAGCGTGGCCTCCAGCAGTGCCCCTTCATCAGTCCAGGGCTTCTCTGCTGCCACCTCCACAAGCTGCGCCAGGTAGCCCCTGTAAGTGCGGGTCCAGGTATCAGCCCCGATCTTCTCCCCCACCAGCGAGGTCTTCAGCCGATCCACCAGGCGCTGGAGTACAGCAGGAGCCAGGCGCAGGGGGTCCTCCTCTCCAGGAGTTGCCTCAGGATCGGGCCAAGCCCACTGGCCAGCCATCACCCGATCGAACACCGCGCAGCACTCCGCCAGGGCGGCCGCGGCGGTGGCTGGCCCTGGTGATGCGAGCAAGCTGTAGGACCTGCGCTTCAAGGCCTGTTCCGCAGGCTCACCAGGCCTTAGCGGGAGCTCGCTGGAGGTGATCCTCAATTTGTCGCGATGCACCTCAATGAACCAACCGCCACGGCCGCGGCGATGCCGCTTGAAGCCCGCGCTCAGCTCAGCCAGCCACTTGGGACGATCCTTCGCCATTTCCCCCGCTGGTGAAATCTGGGTGAAATCCTGCCAGTTTTCGACGGACACACAAGGGTTCTGGCCAATCTCAACCGATGAGACGACCCAGGGAGAATCCAGGCCCAGACTTGCTCAGAGCCCAGATCCTGCCTGGCTTCTGGAAATGCGCGATGCCGGGTTCGAACCAGCGACATCCTGCTTGTAAGGCAGGCGCTCTACCGCTGAGCTAATCGCGCGCCATAGGCAAAATACACCCTATGGCCCAGGTCCCAATTCGACGCAAGCTGCGCTGGCAACTGGAGGCCCTCGGGGTGCGGCTGCTGCTGCTGGCGCTGCGGGGGCGCTCCCACCGCACCATGGGCCGCAGCATTGGCCAAGCCCACCGGATAGCTAGGCCCTGGCTGGGGCGCCGCCACACCACGGCGATCGCCAACCTGACGCGGGTGTATGGCGAGCAGCTCAGCCAGGGAGAGCGTGAGGCCATCGCCGAGCAGTCGATCAACAGCTTTTTTCTCTCCTGCCTCGAATCGATCATCCAACCGGTTGACGCCTCCTTGATCAGCGCCGAGGGGGAGGGGCTCGAGGAACTGTTGCGGCTGCACCGCCAGGGCCAGGGGGTGATCGTGGGATCGCTGCACCTGGGTTGCTGGGATCTGGGGCTGCGCTGGCTGAGCGAACAGCTGGACACCCCGTCTGTCGTGTATCGCCCCGCCCGCAACCCGTACAGCGACGTGCTGCTCAACCGGGCCCGCCAGGCCAACAGCTACTGCAACTGGATACCCCAGGCTGATGCCAGATCGATGTTGCGCTGCCTGCACCGCGGCGGCAGCCTCGTTGTGATGACCGACCTCTACAGCCGCAGCAGCGAAGTGCAGGTCGACTTCCTCGGCCTGAGCACCAACTTCGTCAAAGGGCCAGCGGCCCTTGCGCAGAAATCGGGTTGCCCCCTGTTTCCCGTGGCCCAGGTGCGGGAAGCCAACGGCCGCTTTCGGCTGATCTTTGGCGCACCGCTATGGCCCGGCCAGGGTGCCGCCGCCCTGAGCGACCAGCTTGCCGCCGTAGCCCGCTGGCACGAACCCCTGATCCAGGCCTATCCGGAGCAGTACTACTGGATCAACCGGCGCTGGCGAACGGGCGATGGCAGCGGTGAGCGGCTGCGGCCCATCGGCCCACCCGGACGCTGATCGATGGCCAGCGGCCGCAGCCACGACCGAGCCACTTGGCTCCTAAGCCTGCCCTTTGGGCTGCTGTGGTGGCCCTGGCTGGGGTTGGCGGGGGTGAGCGTGGCCGGCCTGAGCTTTCTGCTGGGCGGCCTGCTGCTCTCCCCCGACCTCGACACCCGGTCCAACCCCACCCGCCGCTGGGGACCGTTGCGGCTGCTCTGGTGGCCCTACCGCAACCTGCTGCGCCATCGCTCCCTGCTCTCCCACAGTCCCCTGCTGGGCACCAGCGGGCGCCTGGCCTACCTGGCGGCGCTGCTGCTGGTGAGCTGCTTGCTGCTGCAACCCCTCGGTGGGCCAGCACCCCAGCAGCTCCTGGCTACCGCCCAGGCGCTCTGGCAGGGCCAGCGTCCGCTGCTGCTGGCCGCCCTGGTGGGACTGGAGGCCAGCAGCTGGCTGCACCTGATCCAAGATGGCGACCCGATGCCGCGCCTACCCCGCCTGCTGCGCCGCCGCCGCCGATGACCCCCCAGACCCCAGCCCACCTTGAGGCCCTAGCTGAGCTGATCGCCGTGGTGGCTCGCCTGCGCGACCCCGAGGGCGGCTGCCCCTGGGATCTGGCACAAACCCACACCTCCCTGGTGCCCTACGTGCTGGAGGAGGCCCACGAGGTGGCCGATGCCATCCGCTCGGGCGACGACCAGCACCTGGCTGAGGAACTGGGCGACCTACTGCTGCAGGTGGTGCTTCACGCCCAGATCGCCCATGAAGCAGGCAGCTTTGATCTGGCCCAGATCGCTGCAGGCATCAGCGCCAAGCTGATGCGCCGCCATCCCCATGTGTTTGGCGGTGGCGAGCCGGCCAGCTGGGAGGAGATCAAGGCCGCAGAAAAACCCCAGCCCGCCTCCACCAGCCCCCTCAGCGAGCGGCTGGCCAGCAAGGTGCGCGGCCAGCCGGCCCTAGCCGGCGCCATGACGATCTCCAAGCAAGCTGCCGCGGCCGGCTTCGAGTGGGATGACATGGCAGGGGTGTGGGCGAAGGTGCACGAGGAGCTCGACGAGCTCAAGGAGGCTGTGGCCTCCGGGGATCGCCGCCATGCCCAGGAGGAGCTGGGCGACCTGCTGTTCACCCTGGTCAACGTGGCCCGCTGGTGCGGCATCGAACCGGAAGCCGGCCTGGCGGGCACCAACCGCCGCTTCCTCAACCGCTTCTCCCGGGTAGAGGCAGCCCTAGATGGCGACCTAAAGGGCCGCAGCATCGGCGAGCTCGAAGGCCTCTGGCAGCAGGCCAAGGCCCAGATCCGAGCTGAAAACTCGCCAACGCCAGGCCCCTGAGCCTTGAGCGCAACAGCCTCACAACTTCCGTACAACCTGTACAGATTCAGAGACACCCCGCCAACAGCTCAATCCTCCGGCAGAGGACGGGAGCCCCGCTGCCCCTTGATCGCACCGCGCTGTTTTTTGGCGGCCAGGCGCCGCTGCACTGAACCGCGGGTGGGCCGAGTCGCCCGGCGCGGCGGCGGCGGCGGCTTGATCGCCTCCTGCAGCAGCTCCACCAGGCGCCGCTGGGCGGCCACCCGGTTTTGCCATTGGGAGCGATGCTCACTGGCCGCAATCACCACACAGCCCTCCACCAGTTTTCCCTCCAGGCGCTGCAGGGCCCGGGCCTGGAGCGCCGGCGGCAGCGCCTCAGAGGCCGCCAGGTCAAACACCAGCTCCACCCGTGAATCGGTGGTATTCACGTTTTGGCCGCCGGGGCCGGAGGAGCGCGAGAAACGCCAGGCCAGCTCGGCGGCGCCGATCACCAGCGCTGGGGTCAGCCGCAGATCCGCCGTGGGTCGCAGGGGAGCCATGGATTCAGCCTGTCACGGCCAACACACCGGCGATGCGCAAGGCTGGAGAGATTGCAAATTTTGCCCATGGCCTGGATCGACGAGGTCTTCGACGGCGTGCGCTACGGCCTCGAGGGCACGGTGCTCGCCGAAGCCCAGTCAGCCTTCCAGCGGGTGACGATCATCGACAGCCAGCGCTACGGCAAAGGCCTACTTCTCGATGGCTGCTGGATGACGGCCGAGCGCCAGGAGCGGCACTACCACGAAGCGATCGTGCATCCGGCACTCTGTAGCGCCGCGAGCATCGAGCGGGTGCTGGTGATCGGCGGCGGCGATGGCGGCACCGCCCGCGAGTGCCTGCGCCACGCCGGCGTGCAGCAGCTCGACCTGGTGGAGATCGACGGGCTGGTGGTGGAGTGGAGCCAGCAGCACCTGCCCAGCATCGGCGGGGGCTGCTGGAGCGATCCCCGCTTCCAGCTCACCGTCGGCGATGGCATCGCCTGGGCCGCCAATGCCGCCGATGCCAGCTACGACGTGGTGATCGTCGATGGCTCCGACCCCGCCGGCCCGGCCGAAGGCCTGTTCAACCGGGCCTTCTTTGAGCACTGCCGCCGCATCCTGCGGCCCGGCGGCGTGTTCGCCACCCAGAGCGAATCGCCAGAGGCCTTCCGCCAAGTGCACATCGACACGGTGAAGCTGATCCGCGAGGTGTTCGGCCACGCCGATCCGATGTATGGCTGGGTGCCCATGTATCCGAGCGGCTGGTGGAGCTGGACGTTCGCCGCCACAGACGGCCGTCGCTATCTGCAGCCGGATCCCGCCCGCGCCGCGGCCGTCGACTGTGGCTGTGAGATCTGGAGTCCCCGCTGGCAGCGCGGCGCCTTCGACGCCATCCCCGCCGCCATCGAACGGGAGCTGGGCTGATGTTTGACACGGATTTATTTGACACGGATCTCTTTGACCAAGACGGCGCCATTTACATGGCCAGCCAGCGCAATCCGGCCGGCTGCCGCGTGGGTCTGTTCGGCGTTCCCTACGACGGCACCACCTCCTTCCGCCCCGGCACCCGCTTCGGGCCCGCCGCCATCCGCGAGGTGAGCAGCGGCCTGGAGAGCTACTGCCCCCAGCTCGATCGCGACCTGGAAGACCTGGCCTTCGCCGACCTCGGCGCCGTGGACATCCCCTTCGGCGCCCCCGAGCCGGTGGTGGCGGCGGTGAAGCAGGCGACCGAAGCGGTGTTGGCCCTGGGCCTCAAACCCCTGATGCTGGGCGGCGAGCACTCGATCAGCTCCGGCGCCGTGGCGGCTGTGGCGGCCCAGCATCCAGATCTGGTGCTGGTGCAGCTCGATGCCCACGCCGACCTGCGCCACGAATGGCTCGGCGCCCACCACAGCCACGCCTGCGCCATGCGCCGCTGCCTGGAGGTGCTGCCCAGCCAACAGCTGCTTCAGATCGCCATCCGCAGCGGCACCCGCGAGGAATTTGCAGAGCTGCGCAGCAGCAGCCGCCTGGTGGCGATCGAGCGCATGGCCGAGAGCCTGAAGCCCCTGCGCGGCAAACCCCTCTATCTCACGGTGGATCTGGATTGGTTTGATCCGGCGGTGATGGCCGGCACCGGCACCCCCGAGCCCGGCGGCTTCCTGTGGAGGGATTTCGCCGCCCTGGTGGAGGAGCTGCGCCACCACACCCTGGTGGCCGCCGATGTGGTGGAGCTGGCGCCCCAGCTGGATCCCAGCGGCGTCAGCAGCGTTCTGGCCGCCAAGGTGGTGCGCAGCCTGCTGTTCCTGCTCGATCGCTGAGCCGAAAGAGCCTTCAGTAGCAGCAGGTGCCGCTAGTGCGCTGCTCACGCAGGCGCTCATGCTGCTGGCTGATCAACAACATCGCCAGGGTCGGATGGTTGTGCATCAAATTAAGGAAGCGCAGGCGCTCAAGCCTCAGGATTTCAACGGGAGTACGGGCAATGGCTTCGTTGCGATAGATCCCATCACGCCAAACGATGTCCTGATAACTGAAAAGTTCGCCGGGGCGATAACAGAGTTTTTCGCCGGGCTCACCTATCACTTCGATGATGCCGCGGCGCACCGCGAAGATCGAATCGGCCCTAGAGCCCCTAGAAAACACCTTGCCGCCTGTTGGAAGGGTGAGAACCTCGCAATCCACTTGAGCCGACATCAGCTCCAGCGGAGTGGTGATCATCGCCGATGCAACCATGCCTCCTACCCCCTAATCGAAACCCAATCCCCTTAATACAGCTCCAGTGCCCTAGCCGCCTAGTCACAGCGAACACAAAGTGCCAATCGAGCCTCATTTTAGGCCTGAATTACGGATTTTCTTCAGCTTTTGCCCAGGAGCGCTTCCAAGCTGAGCTGCTGGTTCAGCGGGGCCGGTGCCTCCCCAGCTGCCGCAGCAGCGATCATCAAGGGCAGCCGCGGTGGACGGGCCGTCCAGTGATGGCACCACAGCTCCAAAGCCAATTCGGGATGAATCGGTAACTGGCGTAGCTGGCACCAGCCGAATTCAGCGCCACTGGGTGGGGCGCAATGGCGGCAGCTGCGGCAGCAAGGGCGCTGACCCATCCGAGGGAGAGATCTGGTCTCTAAAGGTATGGACGATTGGCCAAAGTGGCAGCGGATCAACCGAATCTTCCAGGTTCCTTATTGATTCCCGCAGGCCTGCATATGATTCGTCCATGGGTTTAGATCGCACACCTCTATTCGAGGCGAGCCGAGCTGCTGGGGGCCGGATGGTGCCTTTCGCCGGCTGGGAGATGGCCGTGCAATTTGAGGGCTTGGTGGCAGAGCACCAGGCCGTACGCCGCAGCTGCGGTGTTTTCGATATCTCTCACATGGGGGTGCTGACCCTGCGGGGCGAAGGCGCCAAAGACGCCCTGCAGGGGCTAGTGCCAACCGATCTGTTTCGCATAGGCCCCGGTGAGGCCTGTTACACGGTGCTGCTCAACGAGCAGGGCGGCATCCGCGACGACCTGATCGTTTACGACCGGGGCTGGCAGGCAGATGGCCAGTGCCACGAATTGCTATTGGTGATTAATGCTGCCTGCGCCGCAGCCGACACCACCTGGATCCGCAGCCAGCTAGAGCCCCTTGGCATCAATGTTGAAGACCGCAAGGGTGATGGCGTGCTGCTGGCCCTCCAGGGCCCAGAGGCAGCCGCCAGGCTGGAGGAGTTGGCAGGAGGCAACCTGAGCGGCCTGCCCCGCTTCGGCCACCGGGAGCTGAATCTGGCTGGCGCCAACGCCTTTGTGGGCCGCACTGGTTACACCGGCGAAGACGGCTTCGAACTGCTGCTGAACCGGCCAGACGGCCTGCTCCTGTGGGACAAATTGCTGGCCAGCGGCGTCAGCCCCTGCGGCCTCGGCGCCCGCGACACCCTGCGCCTAGAGGCGGCCATGCACCTCTACGGCCACGAGCTGGATGAGCACACGACACCCCTGGAGGCCGGCCTGGGCTGGCTGGTGCACCTGGAGATGCCCAAAGCCTTCATCGGCCGCGAAGTGCTGGAGCGCCAGAGCGCCGCAGGGGTCCAGCGGCGCCTGGTGGGATTGAAGCTGCAGGGCCGCGCCATCGCCCGCCATGGCTACCCGGTGCTGGCTGCCGGGGCGCCAGTAGCTAGTGAGCCGGTGGGGCAAATCACCAGCGGCAGCTGGTCACCCAGCCTCGAAGAAGCGATCGCCCTGGCCTACGTGCCAGCCAGCGCCGCCAAGCTGGGCACCGAGCTGGCGGTGCAGATTCGCGGCAAGGCCGAGCCAGCGCTGGTGGTCAAACGCCCCTTCTACAGGCGCTGACGCCCCGGGTGGGACAATCGCCCATTGCTCTCTCCACCTCCTCAGCATGCGCAGCCACGGATGCGGCGACCTGCGTCACGACGCCAGCGGCCAGGCAGTGCAGCTCTGCGGCTGGGTAGACCGTTGCCGTGACCACGGCGGCGTGATTTTTGTCGACCTGCGCGACAGCAGCGGCAGCGTGCAGATCACCGTCGATCCCGACAATGGTGCCGAGATGTTCGCCATAGCGGAGCACCTGCGCAACGAAACGGTGATTCAGGTGGCAGGCAAGGTGCGGGAGCGACCCGCCGATGCCGTCAACGACCGACTGGCCACCGGCCGCATCGAAGTGCTGGCCAGCGCCATCACCGTGCTCAACGCCGTCAAGGGCAACCTGCCCTTCCCCGTGTCGGTGCACGACGAAGAGAACACCCGCGAAGAGCTGCGGCTGCGCCACCGCTACCTCGACCTGCGCCGCGAGCGCATGAACAGCAACCTGCGCCTGCGCCACCGCACCGTTCAGGCGATGCGCCGCTTCCTGGAAGACCAGGGCTTTATCGAGGTGGAAACCCCGGTGCTCACCCGCTCCACCCCCGAGGGCGCCCGCGACTACCTGGTGCCCAGCCGGGTCTGCGGTGGTGAGTGGTTTGCCCTGCCCCAGTCGCCCCAACTGTTTAAGCAGCTGCTGATGGTGGGCGGCCTGGAGCGCTACTACCAGGTGGCCCGCTGCTTCCGCGACGAAGATCTGCGCGCCGATCGCCAGCCGGAATTCACCCAGCTGGACATCGAAATGAGCTTCATGGACCAAGAGCAGATCCTGGAGCTCAACGAGGCCCTGATCGCCTCGATCTGGAAGGCCGTGAAAGGGGTGGAGCTGCCTCTGCCCTTCCCGCGCCTTACCTGGCATGAGGCCATGGCCCGCTACGGCACCGATCGCCCCGACACCCGCTACGGACTGGAGCTCACCGACGTGAGCGACCTAGTGGCCGGCATGGGCTTCAAGGTGTTCAGCGGCGCGGTGGCCGCCGGCGGCTCGGTGAAGTGCATCGCCGTGCCCGGCGGCAACGACGCCATCAGCAACGTGCGCATCAAGCCCGGCGGCGATGTGTTCAGCGAGGCCCAGAAAGCTGGGGCCGGCGGCCTGGCCTTCATCCGCGTGCGCGAGGGCGGCGAGATCGACACGATCGGCGCCATCAAGGACAACCTCTCCGAGGCCACGAAGGCGGAACTGCTGGAGCGCAGCGGTGCCGCCCCCGGCACCCTGCTGCTGTTCGGCGCCGGAGACACCGCCACGGTGAATAAGGCCCTCGATCGGGTGCGTCAGTTTCTGGCCCGCGAGCTCGGCCTAGTGCCGGCCGACCGTGACAACGACCAGTGGAATTTCCTCTGGGTGGTGGATTTCCCAATGTTTGAGTTCAACGCCGGCGAAAACCGCCTCGAGGCCCTGCACCACCCCTTCTGCGCCCCCAACGCAGGCGACCTTGGGGGAGATCCGGCCGCCTGGGCCCACACCCTGCCCACGGCCCGCGCCCAGGCCTACGACCTGGTGCTCAACGGTCTGGAACTGGGCGGCGGCTCGCTGCGCATCCACGATTCGGCCCTGCAGCGCCAGGTGCTGCAAACCATTGGTCTGCCCCTGGAGGAGGCCAACCAGCAATTCGGCTTCCTGATGGACGCCCTCGACATGGGTGCCCCACCCCACGGCGGCCTGGCCTACGGCGTAGATCGGATTGTGATGCTGCTAGCGGGCGAGGAATCGATCCGCGACACGATCGCCTTCCCCAAGACCCAGCAGGCCCGCTGCCTGATGACCCAGGCCCCGGCCGGGGTGGCCGACAAGCAGCTGGAGGAGCTGCACGTGGCCAGCACCTGGGTGGACGAAGACGAAAGCTGAAGCCCATAGGCACAGCTGAAAGCCGAAACAAATCGGGGGATTTGGCGCAACAGCTGCCCAGCGCAGCAACGGTGAAGCACCAGTAATCCATCGGGCGTGCCCCACACCCCCGCCAACACCGATCCGGTGCGGCTCTACCTGCAGGACATCGGCCGGGTGGGCCTGCTTACCCAGGAGCAGGAGCTCACCTTGGCTCGGCTGGTGCAGCGGCGTGAACAGCTAATACGCGAGGGCGAACCGGACAAAGACGAATTGGACGAAGTGGCCGCCAAGGAGCGACGGCTGGCCCTACACCGTGGCAAAAGGGCCAAGGAGCGGATGATCCAGGCCAATCTGCGGCTGGTGGTGTCAGTCGCCAAGAAGTATCAGCGCCGGGGGATGGACCTGCTGGATCTGGTGCAGGAGGGCACCCTGGGCCTGGAGCGGGCAGTCGAGCGCTACGACCCCACCAGGGGTTTTCGCTTCAGCACCTACGCCTACTGGTGGATTCGCCAGGGCATCACCCGGGCCCTTGCCAGCCAGAGCCGCACGATCCGGCTGCCGGTGCACATCACCGAGAAGCTCAACCGAATTAAACGGGCCCAGCGTGAACTCAGCGCCCGCCTGGGCCGCCTGCCCTGCGTGGCTGAAATCGCCCAGGAGCTGAATCTCAGCGAAGCGATGATCCGCGAAACCCTGCTGCAGCTGCCGAAACCCTTCTCCCTGGAGGCCCGGGTAGGCAAGGAACACGACACGCAGCTCGGCGACCTACTGGAAGACCGCCATGACACTCCAGAGCAGGAACTCACCCGCGAACAGCTACACAACGACCTCGAGGCCCTGCTCGCAGACCTGAGCAGCCGTGAAGCCGAGGTGATCCGGCAACGCTTCGGGCTAGTAGACGACACTCCCCGCACCCTCAATGAGATCGGCGCTGCCATGCAGCTCTCCCGGGAGCGGGTGCAGCAGATTGAATCACGGGCCCTGCTGAAGTTGCGCCAACCCCAAAACCGCTGCCGCGTGAAGGATTACCTGGGCAACCTCGACTAAACCAGCCCATCCGGGCTACAACGAAGTCACTACGTATAAGTTGCCATGGCAACCGACATTGACATCGGCATCCCGGAAGCCCAGCGGCTGGAGATCGCCGCAGGCCTGGGTCGCGTACTGGCCGACAGCACCGTGCTCTACGCCAAAACCCACGGCTTCCACTGGAATGTCACCGGGCCGATGTTCAACACCCTGCACCTGATGTTTATGGGGCAGTACACCGAGCTCTGGAACGCCCTAGACGCCATCGCCGAGCGCATCCGCACCCTTGGCTGCCCGGCCCCCTTTGGCGGTGCCACCTACGGCCAGCTCTCCTCAATCGCCGAAACCCAGGGCATCCCGGCAGCCTTGGAGATGGTGCGCGAGCTGGTGCTGGGCCACGAGGCGGTAGCCCGCACCATCCGCGGCGTCATGGTCACCGCCGAAGAAGCCAACGACCAACCCACCGCCGACCTGCTCACCCAGCGGCTGCAGATCCACGAGAAGACCGCTTGGATGCTGCGCAGCTTGCTGGAGGCGTAATCCGCTGGGGTGCTTGGCGTCGGCCGGTCGGCGCCCGCTGCGCGGGCAATACCGGCCTCTAACCAAGCATCCCAGCGGACCAAGCAGCCTCAGCAGGGAGGGCCGAGCCTTTCAACACCCGAACCAGACCCCAAGAACGCATGTGTCTCCTGCGGGATCTGGCTGCGGTGAGCGCGGTGTTGCCCGCGCAGCGGGCGTGACCGCCGAACCCAGCCAGCCCCGCAAGGAGCCAGCCCCGCTGGCAGCGCCCGGTACATTAAAGATTCGGCTGGCGGGATATGAGCAAGTTCGTTTTCGTGACCGGCGGCGTGGTGTCAAGCATCGGCAAGGGCATCGTGGCCGCCAGCCTGGGGCGCCTGCTCAAGAGCCGGGGCTACAGCGTTTCGATCCTCAAGCTCGACCCTTATTTGAACGTCGATCCGGGCACGATGAGCCCGTACCAACACGGTGAGGTATTCGTCACCGAGGACGGCGCCGAGACCGACCTGGATCTGGGCCACTACGAACGCTTTACCGACACCGCCATGTCGCGCCTCAACAGCGTGACCACCGGCTCGATTTACCAGTCGGTGATTAACAAGGAGCGCCGCGGCGACTACAACGGCGGCACCGTGCAGGTGATCCCCCACATCACCCGCGAAATCCGCGAGCGCATCCATCGGGTAGCAGCCAACAGCAATGCCGACGTGGTGATCGGCGAAATCGGTGGCACAGTGGGCGACATCGAATCACTGCCGTTTCTGGAGGCGATCCGGGAATTCCGCGGCGATGTGGGCCGCCAAGACCTGGCTTACGTGCACGTCACCCTGCTGCCCTTCATCGGCGTTTCGGGGGAGCTCAAGACCAAGCCCACCCAGCACTCGGTGAAGGAATTGCGCTCAATCGGCATCCAGCCCGATGTGCTGGTGTGCCGCAGCGACCGGCCCGTGAGCGACGAACTGCGCCGCAAAATCGGTGGCTTCTGCGGCGTGCCGCAGCGGGCCGTGATCCAGGCCCTGGACGCCGACAGCATCTATGCGGTGCCGCTGGCGATGGAGCAGGAGGGGCTCTGCCGCGAGGTGCTCGATGTGCTGCAGCTCAGCAACGCTGAAAGTGACATGGCCCGCTGGCAGGAGCTGGTGACCAAACTGCGCCACCCAGGCCCGGCGGTGAAGGTGGCGCTGGTGGGCAAGTACGTGCAGCTCAACGACGCCTACCTATCGGTGGTAGAGGCCCTGCGCCACGCCTGCCTGGATCGGGATGCTTCGCTTGATCTGCACTGGGTATGCGCCGAGCAGCTCGAAAGCCAAGGCGCGGAAGCTCTGCTGGCCGGCATGGATGCGGTGGTGGTGCCCGGCGGCTTCGGCAACCGGGGTGTGGACGGCAAGGTGGCGGCAATCCGCTGGGCGCGGGAACAGCGGGTGCCCTTCCTGGGCCTGTGCCTAGGCATGCAGTGCGCCGTGATCGAGTGGGCACGCAACCAGGCGGGTCTGGAGGGCGCCACCAGCGCCGAGCTGGATGCCAACACGCCTCATCCAGTAATCCACCTCCTGCCCGAGCAGCAGGATGTAGTGGATCTAGGCGGCACGATGCGCCTGGGCGTTTATCCCTGCCGCCTGGCCGCAGGCACCATGGCTCACCGCCTTTATGGCGATGAAGTTGTATACGAACGCCACCGTCATCGCTACGAATTCAACAACGCCTACCGCAGCCTCTTCACCGAATCAGGCTACACAATCAGCGGCACTTCGCCAGATGGCCGCTTAGTTGAATTAATTGAGTTGCAGAGCCACCCATTTTTCACAGCCTGCCAATATCACCCCGAATTTCTCTCTCGCCCAGGCAAGCCTCACCCCCTATTTAGGGGGTTGATCGAGGCCGCCCAGCAGCGCTTGCCGCAGCAAGGCTGATCAGATCTGCTTGAGGGAGTCTGTTTTATCTTTAAATTCTCCAAGCAGAAGTTGCAAGTAAGTAACCTTGCGCAGCTTGATATTGGCCGTGAGTGACATCCCCACCTGCAAAGGCAGGCTCTTGCCTGATTTCAGCTTGAGCTGCTGGGTGTCGAGAGCAATCGTAGCCGGAAAGCGATAGGTCTGATTGCGCTCATCCGGGGGCAAGGCATCGGATCCAATGCCCTTAACGGTGCCAAGCAGCACTCCGAAATCGGTTGCAGGGAAGGAATCGATGCTGATATCGGCAGGGCGACCAACTCGCACAAAGCCGATATCGCTGCTCTCAATCTCCACCTTGGCCTGGAGCGCGTCATAGGGAACAATCTTCATCACCGGCTCACTGCCTTGGGCTACAAAGCCTGGGCCGGTAGGCTTGAGATCAAATACCACCCCATCCACCGGGGAGCGCACATCCTGGTAGCGGATGTTGACCTGCAATTCAATGAGCTGGCTGCCCAAGTCGGCCAGCTCTCCTTTGATTTGCTCCAGCGCCTGCTCAAGGATCGCGATTTGACGCAGGCGGTCGACCTTGAGCTTGGCGAGCTCGCCATCTACCTCACGTACCTTGTTGCGCTGTTGCAAATACTGCAATTCTGCGGAGGCTCCAACTGCCTTGAGAACCTCAAGCCGCTGCAGGATCTCGGTTTCAAGCACAAAGTTCTGCCGGGTCACCGACTGCTCGGTGTCATTGAGGTTGAGATAGCGAGCCAGCTCCACCTGCTTGAGACGCAACTGGGCCTGCTTAGCGGTGATAGTGGTGCGCAAACTTTCTTGCCGGTCGAGGGTGGCCTCGTTATCAAGGCGCAGCAAAACCTGGCCCTTGTTGACCCGCTGCCCATCCTTGACGAGCATGGTCTGGAGCACACCACCAACCGGCATCTGGATAGTTTTGACATCACCGATCGGCTGCAACTTGCCAGGGGCAACCACCACCTCGTCGGTTTTGGCGAGGGCAAGCCAGGCCAGGCCAGCCGCCGTGGTGCCTAGCAGGGCCCAAGTGATGGCACGGGCTAGGAAGCGCGACTGCTGAAGCGCCATCTCCTCATGACTGGTTTGAACCCGGCGCTCAATGGCGTTCTGAGCACGGCGCACAATCGACATCAGTTGGACTCCTGCTGGCGGTAGAGGGCGTAGTAGCGACCTCGCCGCTCCATCAGCTCATCGTGGGTGCCCGTTTCCACGACAGCTCCTTCGTGCAGCATCACAATCAAATCTGCCCTGCGGATGGTGGAGAGCCGGTGCGTGATGAAGAAAACAGTGCAGTGCTTGAGATTGTCGACCAAGTTGTCGCAAACCCGCCGCTCAGTGTCGTAATCGAGGGCGCTAGTTGCTTCATCGAGCACTAGCAGCCGCGGCTGGGAAAGCAGGGTACGGGCCAAAGCCAGCCGCTGCCGCTGACCGCCGGAGAGGCCAGCGCCTCGCTCGCCCACAGTGCTGCTGTAACCAGCGGGCAACTCCATGATGAAGTCGTGGGCGCAGGCCAACCGGGCAGCCTGCACGATGGAATCACTGCTGGCATCTGGATCGGTGAGGGCAATGTTCTCTGCCACCGTGCCGGTGAAAAGCAGGGGCTCCTGAGGCACGATGCCGATCTGGCGCCGCAGTGAATAAAGCTCAACTTTGTCGATGTCGTAGTTGTCAATCAGGATGCGACCGCTGCCTGGGGAATAGAGGCGAGCCAACATTTTGGTGAGGGTGCTCTTACCGCTACCGCTCTGGCCCACCACGCCCACAAAGGTGCCGGCGGCGATAGTTAAGTCGATATGACGCAACACCTGGGCGCCCTGGGGAGTGAAGGAGAAACAGAGGTCGTCGAAGCGCACCTCGCCAGCAATGGGCGGCAGAGGAATCTTCTGCTTATCGGCCTCGTCTGATTCCTCCGGGGTATCGACGACATCGGCAAGCCGCTCAAACGAAACCTTGAGCTCCTGAATGCTCTGCCAGATCGAAGAGAGCCGCAGTAGGGGCTGGGTGACGTAGCCAGAGATGATCCGGAAGGCGATCAGCTGGCCAAGGGTCATGTCACCAGAGAGCACCAAAGAAGCACCAACCCAGAGGACCAGCAGCTGGGAAAGCTTCTGCAAGACCTGGGAGGTTTCACTAAGGGCCGTACCGGTGATGGTTTTTTCAAAACTGCGGGAGATGTACTTGCCGTAAAGGTCTTGCCACTTCCAGCGGCTGATCATCTCGACGTTTTGAGCCTTCACCGTCTGGATGCCGGTGAGCACCTCCACTAAATGGCTCTGAGTTCGGGCGTTCTCCTGGGCCGCATCGCGGTATTGACGGCGGAACAGGGGTGCACCAAGCACGGTGAGACCAATCTGAATCGGCAGCACGCACAGGGCGATCAAGGTGAGCAGCCAGCTGTAGAGAAGCATCACGGCGATATAGATCACCGAGAAGGCCGTATCGAGCAAGGTTGTGAGCGCCTGGCCGGTAAGGAAATTACGGATCTTCTCCAGCTCGGCAATCCGGGTGCCGAGTTCACCCACGGGGCGGCGGTCGAAATAATTGAGAGGTAATCGAAGCAGGTGGTCGATCACCTCGGCGCCGAGTCGCAGATCGATGCGGTTGGTGGTTTCGCTGAATAGGAAGGTGCGCAAGGCACCGATCACTCCCTCCATCAAGGTCACCACTACCAGGGCA
>NZ_JBSYHW010000060.1:0-15874 GCF_056108345.1 Cyanobium sp. NIVA-CYA 375
CCCAGCCCGTAGGCCACGAAGGCCAGCGAGATCGCCACCAGCAGCAGCAGCAGCAGCAGCGATTCGGAGCGCACCAGCCGATCGATCAGGGGCGGTGCCAGCGCCCCCACCAGCGGGCCCGCCACCACCCCGATGAGCAGATGGCGCCAGCATCGCCAGCTGGGCGGCGGTGTTGTTGGCCGGATCCACATGCAGCGCGAGGTGTGTGCTGTGCGCGTGTGCCTGGAATAGGCCGGCGATGAAGCCGAAGCACAGCAGTGAGGTCACGGTGCTGAGGGCGGCCTCGAACTGCAGCAGATCCTCCAGGGCACCGCTGTCGGTGGCGGTGAGGCAGCTGGCGGCGAGCCAGGCTGAATCCGGATTCCGTGGCAGCGCCACTCCGTGGAGCTCAGCCTTCGGAAGCCGCTGGTTAGATTTTGGTCTATGTGCGGATCGGCTCTGGCGGATCCTGCGGCGGTTCGTTGCCTCGCGGCGATTCCTCCACGCCCATGCCATCGATCCACCCCTATCTGTACCTGCTGCTGCTCAGCGCCGCCGTGGGGCTCGGCCTGCCCGCCGGGGCCCTGGTGGTGGGGGCCGGCGCCCTGTTCGGTGCCTGGATCGGCGTGCCCGTCGTGCTGGCGGGCGAGGCCCTGGGCCTGGCGCTCAACTGGAGGCTGTGCCGTGGCGTGCTGCGGCCGCGCCTGCAGGCCTGGCTGGAGCGGCGGCGGCGAGGCCGGCGTCTGCGTCTGCTGCTGCAGCAACCGGCCGGGGTGAGGCTGATCGTGCTGCTGCGGCTGGCGGCGATTCCGATGTATCTGGTCAACGCCGCCTGCGCCCTGGGGCCGACGCCGCTGCGCTCTTACGCGCTGGCCTCGCTGGTGCTGGTGCCTCGCTTCAGCTTGATGGTGTGGGCCGGATCGCTGGGGGCCCAGGCGGCCCGCGGGGCGCTCAGCCCGCTGGCCCTCACCCTGCGGGCGGTGGCCCTGGCGGCCACGGCTGCTGTGCTGTGGCTGCTGGCCCGTTTTCTGCGCCGGGGGCTGGAGCCGGTCGCCCTGCAGGAGGCGGAGCCGGATACGCCGGAGATCCCGGCATGAGTCGTGACCAGACGATCGCGTCCGATTCCGGCGGGCAGGTCCTGGCCGCCGCCAGTGACCAGCCGTTCGGGATGGAGCTGCGGGCCTGCGGTCGCCCATCGACTACGTTCGCACGCTGAAGCTGGGCCGTGTGGGTTGCCAATGCCTGACAGCCTGCGGCCTGCGGATCTGAGCAGTGCGCTGCGCTTCGTGCCGACCAGCCCGGGGTTCATCCGCCGCACCCTGCTGGTGAATGCGCTGCTGGGCGGCTGGCCGATCGTGGCCGGCACCGGCTCCTGGCTGGAGGCCCACCTGGTGGCGCGGCTGGCGCGGCTGGCGCGCGTGCCGAACCTCTGCGGCAGCGGCATCAACGAACAGGAGGTGTGGGATCTGGTGCGCCAGCAGGACGGTGACGGCCGCGAAACGCTGGTTGTGCTCACCGACAGCATCGCCGCCGATCAGGGCCGTCGCCTGATCGGCCGCCTGCGGCGCAGCCGCGCCCGGGTGCTGATCCTGCTGCTGGTGCAACAGGACCACTGGCTCACCGCCGAGGCCCTGGCCGATTGCCAGGCCCAGGCGATCGTGCATGTGGAGAGCTTCGGCAGCGGCACGCTGATCCGGGCGCTCCAGGCGCTGCGCCATGGCCAGACCTTCCTGGACCCGCGTCTGCGCGAGCGACTGCAGCAGCAGGCCGCCATCACCCTCAGCGGCCGCGAACAGCAGGTGCTGGCCGGTCTGTCGCGCGGGCTGACCAATAAGACGATCGCCCTGGAGAGTGGTATCTCCTCCACCACGGTGCGCGACTACGTCAGCAGCCTGATCCGCAAGCTGGCGGTCAGTAATCGCACCGAGGTGTTGAGCCGGGCCCTGGACCTGGGCCTGATCCGCGAACGGGGCGCCGGGCGCTGAACCGAGGGTTGGTTCAGCTGCCACATAGCGACACCAGCCCGCCCCGCGACAGAGGAGAGCCGGCGAGGCGTTGGGGCCGCAGCCTGATGCCGTGGCCATCGGCGCAGGGATCGGCGCAGCGGGAGAGGGCGCAGGCCTGGCACGGCCGCTGCAGCCGTGGTGACGGAACCCCCAAGACCCGACATTTGTAGGGATGGCAAAGCGCAGGCAGCCATGGATGATTGCAGGAGAGTCCCGATCCGCGCCTCCTGCTGGGGGCGTCTGCCATGCCGACCACCAGCTCCTTTCAGGCCGTCATCGATGCCAACGGCACCAGCCATGGCTTTCTGGTGGACAACGGCCTGCTGCTGCAGTGCCAGTGGAATCCTGAGGCGGGGCGCTGGGAGCAGGGCGAGGCGGTGCCGGGTGCCGTGGGGGGCGACAGCCTCAGCGTGCTCTACCTCGACAAGCTCTGGCCGACGAGTTCCACCTCCAGTTCGGGCACCTGGAATCCGGGCCTGGTGGTGGCCTACCGCACCGGCCGCGGCAACGGCAGTGAGATCCAGGCGGTGTTCGGGCAGTGGAACAGCAACGGCGAGCTGCAGTGGAGCGCTCCGCAGTCACTGACCAGCAATGGCGTCAACGAAAAGGAGTTCAGCCTGGTGGCGGGGGTGAACGGCGGCTTTTCGCTGGTGAGCCAGAAGCAGGAGGAACGGCCTGGAGCCGAGGGCACGGCCACCGGCCTGGGGATCGCCAGGCCCGACACCGAGCTGTATCGGGAGGACTTCGCCCTCCAGCGCGACGCCGACAGCCCCAGCGGCTATGGCCTGCAGGCGGCGGCCGGCAGCAGCCTGCAGGGCCTGGTGCTCAATCCCGCCAGCGCGCCCCTGGCGGCGCCGAGGGTGACCACGGGGGAGGGGATCCAGTTCAACCGCAGCACCCTGGTGTTCAGCGGCAGCAACGCGCTGCAGGGCGCACTGCCGGGCAGCGGCGTGGGAGGCGTGGTGTGGAGTGGGACCCGCCTGAGCGGCCAGGCGAGCACGGGCGGCAATGGCTTTCTGAACTTTGGCGTGTTGGGGAGGCCTGTGAAGTGGCAGATCAGTGTGCCTCTCTACACCTCGGGAAGAGGTGAGGTGTCTGAAATCCTCAGCACGTCTTCGTCTGGTGGTGGCTATGATATCGCGGAATATGGTTCTTCCCAGCCCATACTTCTCAAGCCGGTTCGCACGTTTGAGGATTCATATAAAGCGTCCAAGATGTTCAGTGGTGTTCTTGACAACGCCGAAAGGCCGCGAAGTCGTTCGGTTCAATTTCTCAGCCAAGGCTTGGAGCGCGATAGCGGACTCCTCGCGCTCACGGGCCTCCCGTCGATCGGAGGTGATATCTCTAGAGCGGAAGACGGTAGTGGCGAATGGCGCTGGGGCATCTATGGCAGGGGGTCGTTCGGCTTGCTCAACACGGGAGAGGGGCCGGCATTTGATAGCATTACCAAACTTGCGTTCGTCGTCGCTACAACGGATCAAGTGCGAAGTTTCATTGACGCGAGAAAATTCAGCCTTGGTCCTGATAATTTAACCAAGAAAGTCACCAAGAACTATGCATTCGGTTTTTCGGGATCGGTGGCTTCCGAATTTCTGTATGCCAGTCTGAGCGCCCAGCCCAAGGCGCCGATCAAGGTTGTCAGTCGTGAGGCGCTTGCCGTTGATCTGGGTGCCAGTTATACCCAGAGAAAGCTGCTTAAAATCGGTGATTTTCCGGTCGTTCAGCTCTTCAATATCAAGGGTTCTGATTCCTTTGGCTATCAGTGGGTTCAGACGCTCTCCAATGACGGGTTGCCCATCGCCGGCGCCGGTGGAATCCTGCCCGAAGTGGCGGGATTGACAGCGGACAGTGCAACCGCGGCTCGCTTTCTCTTAAATATTTATGGATTCAACAAATTGCGTGGGGAGACGGATGCACGGATGCGACGTCTCAAGTCTAACACCTATGGACTCTCAAAAGAAGATGTGGCTCTCTATAACAGGGACGAGCCGAATACTCATCTTTATGCCAATTTAGCGCTTGGTCTTGTTGGCACGGCCACATCCCTGCTCGCTCCCGTGGGTGTGGCTGTGCGGCAGCCGGCCACTCAGACCAGCAAGCAGAGCCTGTTCAATGCCACAACGCTGAGTGCCACGGTCGCCTGGAACGGTCTGGGCTTTGAGGCCAATCTTTATAATAATATTAGCTTCAATGCTGCTTTGGGCCCGGACCGTAATAACGCCTTTTTTAATGACAGGTTTCTCGCTGAAGTCGGCTTCAGTCTCTTGGGCGCCTTCCAGCCGATTCTTCGCTACTCCACCAGCTATACCGCCTCGGGCGATCCCACCGTTGTTCCGGCGCCGCCGTCCGCTTCGGGGCCTGGGGCGCAGGAATCTGCCGGCCTTCCCGGAGAGGATGTGGGTGATGCGCAGCCCGTGGCAGGCACGGACCCTTCGCCTTTTTATTACAACCCCAGCCTCGGATCGACGGCCAGCGACGGGGCGGGCGCCTCAACGCTGAGCAGCACGGTCAGCACGCTCTATTCGTTGGTGGTGTCTGCAGGGCCCACCGACCTGGTCGGCACCAGGCTGTTCCAGCTGAGTGGCAGCAGTGGCCGTGGCTTGAATGATGGCAGCTACACGAATGTGCGCCTGCTGGGTGTGGTGCCGGAGGGCAGCGACAGCTATGCGGAAGCCAGCATTGTGGTGACGGGTGGTGCTATCACCAGCGTGGTGATCACCAAGACGGGCACCTACCTCTACCTGCCCCCCTACAGCACCATCGGCAACACCGGTTCTGCCGGTGAAGTGGTGCTGGTGCCTGAGTTCTATACCGTCAATCCCGCCACCGGCACCAACCTGGCCGACCCCGCTGCCGTGGCCCAGGGCACCGTTGTGCTGCCCACCATCCTGGTGACCACCAACCCTCCGGCTGGAGACCCGCCCGCCCAGCTGAGCAAGACGCCGATCTCCGTGTTCAACCAGGTGAAGGTGGGCTCCGGGGGCTCGGGCTATCCCCTCTGGGATGCCAGCACCGCCACCGCCACGGCCCCCGTGCCGGGTGACAACACTCCCTACACCTACAGCCGCGTGCTTTGCACGATCGCTGCGGCCGACGGGTCAGGGCCGATCTCCGATCTGCAGGGCTCCACCAGCACCTACGCCACGGTGGTGCTCGTGGCCGGCAAGATCCAGAAGGTGATCCTCGAGCAGCCGTTCTATACCGCGGCCGCGGCCAGTGCGGCTGGCTACAGCCTTGATCTGCAGCTTCCTGCGGGTGTGTCGCCCACAGCTGCCGCCAGCCTCAGCCTCAGTCCGTCCAGCGCCAGTTACAACAACTTCATTGACGACGGCAGCTTTTCTGCCCAGGCCTTTGCCCCTGGCAGCGAGCCCACCGGCGCCGGCGTCTACATCGCTGCCGGCAACACCGACAGCGCTCCCCTGTATGCCAATCAGAAGGCCCTGCCGTTGCAGAGCCGCGTGGTGTACCGCGATTCCAAAGGCAACAGCACCTACCTCAATGCCATCAGCTGGATGGCGGCCACCCCAACGCGGCCAGCGTATTGGGGTGTGACCAACAACCGTGCCGTCTTGCCGGTGGATGGCTACCAATCCACCCTGCCGGAGTTCTCCCTCGCCAGCCAGCCGGTGTCCACCCTGGTGAGCAGCACGGGTGAACCGCTGGTGGCCTGGGTGGAAAACCTCACCAGCCAAGGGATTGTGCAACGGGCCGTTCCCTCCGCAGGGGCCAATGGCATCGAGAGCTACCAGAAATTCATCGGGGACGTCTACAGCAATCAACGCATCGCCTACTCCTACAAGAATGCGCGCGGCGAATGGGAGACCAATCCGCTCTATTACGTTCCCGCAGACGGCGCGATCATTCAGAACCTGCAGGTGGTCAACACCACCCCCGTGGGTGCGGGCAGCCCTCAGGTGCTGATGGTATGGACGGAGACCTCGATTGAGGCCATGCAGGGGCTCAAACCCCAGCTCTCCAGCCTGCAGAACGGGTCCATCCCCACGGTGATCAAATCCGCCCAGTTCGATCCCCAGAGCGGCCGCTTCTCCACGCCCGAGGTGGTGCCCTGGGATCCCAGCACCGAGGTGGGGCTGGGCGTCACCGATCTCAACCTCAGCAGCCAGTGGAGCGTGGCGGCCGACGGCAGCCTGGTGCAGACACCCTCGCTGAGCTGGAGCCAGTACGTCGCCACGCCCTACCAGCTCTCGGTGCTCAACAGCAGCCCCGTCGTCTACGACCCGTTGAATCTGGAGGGTCCCGGGCTCAGCAACAACAACCTCGGCAGCCTCGCCAATTCCCCCCAGACCTTCACCAGTGCCTCCAGCACCGGTCTGCAGTTCGGTGTCGCCGGCGCTCTGCAGATCAACAGTGATGCCGCCGTGCAGAACAGCGATGGCACCGGTGTGCTCAGCATCGGCGTGGGCTCCCTCAATGGCTATGAGCAGGCCCTGGCGGCCCAGTCCGGCGTGGCCAGCACAACCCCAAGTCAAGCCCTGCCCCGCAGTCCTTACAGCCTGGAGTTCTGGGTCAAGGCTCCCGCCGGCAAGAACCCCGAGGGCGCGGGCCTGCTCGCGCTGGGCCAACCCTCCGAGGCGGCCGTGGGCGCCGCCGTTCTGCCCGCGGGCTGGTCGCTCACCTCCAGCTTTGTGGTGGAGCAGCTCACCTGGGCCCAGGCCGTCGCCAAGGGCCTGATCGCCAGCAGCGCCATCCCCAGCGGCCAGGAGAATGACCTTTACGGCTACAACTGGGGCCTGGTGGCCGATGGCGCCAACAGCACCGCCAGCGGCGCCAGCAATCCCGGCGGCAGCAACCTCTACAGCAACGCCCTCAGCATCACCAACCTGGTGGCCGGCACTGCCCTGCCCGGCATGGCCCAGTTTCTGGCCAGCTATGGCCTCAGCAGCGATGTGCTGAAGGGGAGCTCCGGGGTCAGTGCCAGTGTTCTGGCCACCGTGCCAGGCACCGCGCTGCAGTTCAACAATGCCCTGGTTGATGGCAGCCCCAGCTCCAGCCTCAATGGCATCGCGGTGGACACCAGTTCGGCCCTGATCAACTCCGGCGTGGTCACCGCCGCCAGCAGCACCTGGACAGACAATGCCAATCTCCAGACGCTGTTCGCACAGCTGTGGTCATATCAGCAGAGCTATGGCAAGCCCAAGGTGAACTTCAGCCTTGATCCTGCCAGCAGCGTCGCGCCTTCGGCCTCGGCCCCATCCGCCACCGCCCAGGAGCAATACGCGGCCTACGGGCTCAACTTCCAGCTCAACCAATCCACGGCCGTTTCCATCGACGCCAACGGCAAGCTTGTCTTTGATGTGGGCGCTGCTTCCAGTCTGCTCAGCGACGCAGCGATCAATGATGGCAACTGGCACTATGTCGTCGCCACCTACCTGCCGGATTACGTCCTGGCAACGATTGCCGATAAGCAATATCAGGTTCCGCAGCTCACCGGTACGGCCTCGCTCTACATCGACGGCAAGGCTGCCGCCACGCCTCTGGCGATCGATGATGTGTTCTCCCCCACCACGGAGGCCGATTCAGCCCTGCTGCTCTATGGCAATGCCGGTGGCAGCATCGATGAGGTGGCCCTCTACACCACCGCCCTGACGGCGGTGGAGGCCAAGCCAGCTGTCTTCGATCCTCAGAATCCCTGGCCGATGATGTCCGGCAAGGATGCATTGGAACTGGTGCAGGCACTGGGCTACAACATCGCCCAGCTCAATCAGAATCCCGGTGTTGAGATCGGTGCAATCAATCAACACTGGCAGGCACGCAGTGTGGATCCCAGTGGTGCCGAAAAGGCCACCTTCACCGCCACCTACGCCACGGATGCCAGCGGTGATGCGGCCTGGACGCAGGCCCAGTCCCTCAACCTGCAGGCCGCCCCCATCGCCACCCTGCCCAGTGCCACGCGGCCGACGCTGGCTGAGAATCTGGCGATCGTGACCCTGTCGGGCGGCGACTGGAGCAGTTTCAACCCCGCCCAGCGCACTCTTGCTTCGGTCACTGCGCAATACGGCACGGTGGTCAATGGTGCGTTCACGCCCGTGGGCAGCGCCTTCAACCTGGCGCCCGACCAGATCCTGCTGGGCAACAGCACACTGCAGCAGCTGCAGCCCGCCGGCAGCGACACCAACCTCAGCTACACCTTCCTCACCAATACGCCGGAGCTCAACTTGCTGGTGCCCCTCAGTGAGGAGCTGGCGCTGCAACAGCGGCAATCAGGCAACACCTATTCCGTCCAATACAAGCTCAATTTCACGCCCAACCTCACCAGCACCACGCCTCCCCCCACGGTGTTGTCGGGCACGGTGACGCCATCGCAGCTGCTGCCGGTGCGGCAGCAGCTCAATCCATCGGCTCTGCAGGGCAAGTCCCTCTACCCCAGCGCCATCGCCACAGCCGATGTGCTCGAGCAGGCCACCAGCCAGCTGCAGTACATCGACAGCGGCGAGGTGATCCAACGCCAGAGCGTGCCATCGGCCTCCACGCCGGGGGCCTTGCCCACTCCCGTCCAGGGATTCGGCTACTCCACCATGGCCGGTCGCTACAACAGCGACACCAGCACCCCGTCCGGCTGGCTGGCGATTGCCCAGCCCTTCACCCCCACGGCCGGCAGCAATCCGGCCGGCCGGATCTGGATTCAGTACACCGGCCAGTATCCCAGCAGTGGCAATCCCAGCACCGCTGAATCACCGATCACCTGGCTGAATGCGCTGGCCCGCAGCAGCTTCTCTGATGCGGCACCCAACCTGCCCCTCCTCAACGACACCCGCAATCCCAGCAGTGGTGGCGGCCTGCTGATCCAGGCGGATTCCACTGCTGGCTGGGGTGGCAACATCGGCAACACGATGCTGGTGGTGGACCTCAACGGCGACGGCAACGATGAGTTGATCCTTGCCGCTCCCAACACCAATGCCGGCGGTACGGTTTACATCATCGATGGCAGCTGGATCCAGAAGAATCTCACCACCAATCCTGAGATCCTTAATCTCAGCAATCCCGAAAACCTCGGTGATGTTGTCACCGTGCTCACCCCCGCCGCTGCCGGCGGCCTGCCGGCGGGTGACGACAGCAGCAATGCCCTGTTTGGCACCGCCCTGGCCTTTGATGGCACCGATCTGATCATCGGCGCGCCTGGCTATCAACGGCAGATGGTCAGCGGCGACAACAGCACGGCCGTCAGCATCGGCGCCGTCTATCGCTTCAACACCAAGGTTCAGAGCCTCGGCAGCCCATCCCCCAGTCTCAGTCAACAGCTGGGGCAGGGCGGCAGTCTCCAGTCCCGCGATCCTCTCGGCGAAACGGTCCTCAGCTACTGGGGTGAGCAGCTCGGCAGTGCCATCACCGCGGCGCCGGACACGGGCGAGGTGGCGATCGCCGCCAGTGGCTATACCGCGGCTCTCCAGTACAGCGGCAAGCAGGCGGTCCAGAACGAGCTGGATGCCAATTCCAGCCCAGGCCCCTTTGGTGATGGGGCGTTGCTGAGGCTGCAGCTTGCTTCCGCGCTCAACACCACGGCGGGCAGCGGCAGCTTTGCGGATGTCGCCAACGCCAGCCAGGGCAACAGCACCGAAGCCAGCGGCTACATGCAGCGGCTCAAGGCTCTGATGACCGATCCGATCGTCAAAGCCACCGCCTACGCCGATCAGAGCCTCACCGCCAATGCTGTCGGTGCGGTCTACTACTACGCCGCCGGCGCGGCCGCCGACAGCGCGCCCACAGCCACCTTTTATGGCCCTTCGCCCTGGAACACGGGCGCCACTGGCTTCGGCTCCAGCCTGACCCTCGCCGATCTCAACAACACCCAAAGCAAGACCCTGGTGATCGGTGCCGCCAGCAGTGGTGGACCGGGCGCCACCTATTTCATTGCTCCGGAGAAGCTCCCCAGCACGGCCCTGGTCGATGCGAGCAGCGGCAGTCCCCAGTATCTGGCCTATCTCAGTGCCGGCCTCACCCTCTATGGCAACGACACCACAGACCAATTCGGCTATGGACTTGCCAGCGGTGATGTCAACAATGATGGCTATGACGATGTGCTGATTCAGGCTCCTAATACCGGCAGCAGCCAGGGTGCCGGCTATCTGGTGTTTGGGACCGACAGCATCGATTACGCCAATGCCTTTCTCGCTGGCAATGGTCCCTACACCGGCACGATCGGTGCCGGTGGCATCGGCTCGGTCAGCAACAACGCCGGCAGCCTGGCGCTGGATGTGCTGGTGGAGTCCAATGCCGTGGCCAACGCTGAGACAGGGCGTGGCAGTTTCAACATCAAGGATGTGGATGGCAATGGCATCCCCGACATCCTGCTTGGCGCCCGTGGTGCAGGCAGCGCCTACATCACCTATGGCAAGGAGTATCTCGCCGACATCAGCAGCTTCCAGCTCAACAAGCTCGCCGGCAATAATGGCTTCATTCTCGAGGGCCTGGCCAGCACCACGCAGGGGTCTCTGCGCTCCATCGGTGATATCAACGGCGACGGCTATGGGGATTTCTTCTCCCGCCAGGATGGCGGCCTGACCAGCACCATCCGCATCGAGCTGGGGGCCTCCACGGATGACATTCTTGCTCAGGCCGCCCAGAGCTTCATCAGCTTCAGTGTCAGCAGTGACACCCAGGTTCTGGCTGCTGGCGATGTGAATGGGGATGGCCTTTCCGATCTGGCCCTGTTCCGCCAGGTGGATGTGCCAGGCGACAACTCCCCCGGCGCCGGCAGCCTCACCGGTCTCTTGTTCGGCGATGTCAACAGCTCGCTCCAGCTGGGCGAGAATGCTGGCCTGCTGGTGGATCCCTACAGCGCCCCGCTCGCTCAGCAGATCACTGACGGCCTCACGGATCAGGCCCCGGCGATGACGGTGGTGGGCGACACCCTCTACAGCGTCGTCAAGGGACTAGGCAACACCAACCTTTACATCAATACCAGCAGAGATGGGGGCAACACCTGGCAGTCGTGGTTTGACATCACCACTGAAAGTCAGGCGGGTGTGGCCACCAATCTTGGTGCTTCGATCGCCTACTTCGATGGCCTCCTGCAGCTGGCCTATGTGGACGCCACGACAGGCACGATCAGCGTCACCAGCCTCAATCCCGACGGCAAACCGGATGGCTGGAGTGCGCCGCAGCGCCTGGCTGGGTTCAGCACCAGCGCACCACCGTTGCTCCTGGACGAGGGATCACGGCTGGCCCTCTATTGGCTGGGTGAGGCTGGCACCATCCAGCAGTCCTTCTTCACCCCTGTCGGCAGCTCCGGCGGCAGCTGGACCAGCCCCCAGGCGATCAGCACGCCCACCGGAGAGCCGATCACCAGCCTCACGGCTCTGGCCGGGGTGGTGACCGACACCCGCACGATCCTGGCCTACGGCGGCAGAAGCACAGACGCCGCCAGCCTCGGTCAGCCCACCGTTGAGCTGATCGCCTCCACGCCGAGTGATCTGGCGTTCACCAGTCTGGAATCGCTGCTCAGTGCCGATCGGGTCGCGGACCAGGCACCGGGCCTGACGCGCACCAGCACTGGCCTTGCCCTCACCTACACCACCAACGCGGGCTCGGTGCAGCTCGGCACCCTGGATCTGGCCGCGGCCAGCAGCTCCGGCGATGAGCCTGCCTGGAGTTTCGCCAGCGTGGCCGGCCTGAACACCCAGCTGGCCACCACGCCGCTCTTCCACCAAGGGGCCCTGCTGATCAACAGCAGCCTCGCTGCCAGCGATGCGGTTGAGCTCACTGCGATCGGCACCAGCAGTGGCGTCACCTGGCTGAATACCACTGCCGAGCTGGGCGCCGGTCAGGGTCAGAGCCTGAGCCAGCGGGCCGGTGCGGCCAATCCCGTCAACCAGCCGGTGTGGAGTGATGCCATTGGGGGTGCCTCGCCCTCGGCCCCCAGCATGGCCACCAGCGGCGCCACGATCAGTCTTGCCGTCCACGGCACCGACGACCGGATTTACTGGAATCAAAGCACCGATGCGGGCAGCACCTGGAGCGGCTGGGTCGCACTGCCCCCTGGCATGACCACCTTCAAGAGCCCGTCGATTGCTGTGTTCAACGGTGAGCTCTATCTCTGTTATCTGGGCAAAGACAATAATCAGATCAACATCACGCGCTATGTCAACGGATCCTGGGTGAATCAGTATCAGATTCCCGGCCAGTCGGCCACCGCGGCCACGCTGTTGACCGAGGGCGACAAGCTGGCGGTTTACTTCACCGCCAACGATTCCCGCGATCTGATCCTGAAGGCCTACAGCGCCTCCCCATCCAGCAGTTCCGGTTGGAGCACCACGGGGATCAACTATGCCGATGGCACCCAGACATTACCCCAGACTGCCAGTTCCGCGATTGCCGCCACCCGCTTCAACGGCCAGACCTATTTCGCCTATCTCGGCGGCACCAGGAGCAATCGCAGCAGCACGGTTTACATCACGACCACCCCGGACAGCCAGGTTGACAGCAGCGCGGCCTGGGAGATCCCCTCGACCCTGAATGAGGGCACCACGCCGCCGGTGCTGGCGAATGGCCTGGGCCTGGCGCTCACCAGCAATGGGACGAACCTCGTGCTCAGCTATGCCGACACGGCCAATGGCAATAAGACACAGCTGCTCCGCAGCGGTGATGGCGCCAACTGGGTGGCTGATTTCGGCAGTCTGGCCGCGTTTGACTCCAGCGCAGCGATCGCCCTGGGCTATAGCCAGGCCGCCGGCGCCAGTGCCCCTGCCCTGGTGGCAGCGGCGATCACCTCCTCGGAAGCGATTCAGTTTTTCGGGGCGTTGAACAGCAACAGCCTCAGCGCCAGCGAGACCGCGTCGAGCCTGCAGGCGGTCGGTGATGTGAATGGCGACGGCTACGACGATCTGATGGTCACCTCCGCCAACGTGGGCTACGACCCCACCGGCCGGGGCCAGTTCACCGGCCCTGACGCCAGGCTGTTGAGCACGGCTCGGCTGCTGCTCGGTGCCGCCACGCCCGCGGGCCTGGCCGCCCAGGTTCAGGTGGGTGCCAGCCAGGCTCTGATCCAGGCGTTCGAGGCGCCCGCCCTGGGCACGGAGGCGCCCCTGCTGCGACCGACTGGAGCTCCGAATCCGTCCGCCATGCCGCTGCAGGTGGCGACCTCACTGGCGTTTGCGCAGCGCACCCCCGCCGGCAATCTGCTGAGTCCGTCACGGCCCGTGACGGCGGCCGAGATGCTGGCCAAGGCGGGCGATCCTGCCTCCCTGCTCAAGGTCAGCAACCTGTTGCTTCCCAGTGGCGTGATGCTGCCGGAACCGGCTGCCGCCAGCACGGGTCAGGGGGGGCTGAACAGTGCTGCGGGCTATGGCGATCTCAACGGCGATGGCTATACCGATTACCTCGCCGCCGATGGCCTGCTCAATCCCTATGCCCCCGCCGGCAGCGGCTATGGCGTCTGGAGCATCCGCGCCGCAGGCGATGTCAATGGCAATGGCTGCGACGATGTCTTCCTGGCCCTCAGTCCAGTGGAGACCGCTGGTCAGTTCATCCAGTCGGTGCTCGTGGATGGGGCCCTGTTCCATGTGGTCGACAACCAGTTCAGCCTCAATCAGGCCGGCCTGAGCAGCAGCAGCAGTGGAGCGATCTGGTCGACCCCAGGTCTGAAGGCAGCGCTCGATCCCTACACCTATGCCTACAGCGATCCCACCAGCAGCGACAGCATCCCCAGCCTGCAGACCTGGTTTGAAGGGATCCAGAGCTATCAGGGAGCGAGCAGCATGACGGCAGCGCCGAGCCTGGCAACGGGTGCGATCAGTCCAGCGGGTGGCGTGATTGCCCTGGCCGAGGATGGTTCCGGGCTGATCTTTGCTCCCAGTCCGACCGGGAGCTATAGCTTCGGTACGGTTGCCAACTCCAACTGGCAGGTCAGAAGTCAGGCGCTGAGCTTGCCAAGTATATCCCTCACAAACTTTGCCTGGTTTGAGGGCAAGCTTTACGCCGCCTTCACCAGCACGATTGGCAGTGGTAAAAGTGCCGAGGAGAATGTCATCGGCTTTGCCTATTGCTCCGATCCCACGGCTGCCGATCCTGCCTGGACCGTCATCAGCACGCTCAATGGTGAACAGGCCCTGACAGCGCCGGTTCTTGTGAATGAGGGTTCCTATCTGGCCCTCTACTTCGTGGGTACGGACAGCAAGATTCATTACCTCTTCTCCAACGACCCCTCCAGCCAGACGCAGTCGAGCAGCGGCAGCAGTGGCTCGTCCTGGGGTAGCTCTCTCCAGGCGGGAAGCACGCCTTCAGGCGACACGTTTGTCAACACCAGCGGTGTACTCCGCTATAGCGGCGGTGTGCAGACCAGCTCTGGCCGGCTGGCGGCGGCGCGGTTCCAGGGGCGAACGGTGTTGGCCTACTTCAGTGGTACCGACAGCACGCCGGAAGGCGGCATCGGGATTACGGTGCAGCCCACGGCGACCCCCTGGCTCAACAACAACTGGGGCAACGTGCAGTTCGTCAGCGCCAATGCCACCTCAGGTGGGGGGCTGTCCCTGGCGGCAACGTCCACCCAGCTCTATCTGGCCGCCAATGATGGAGCGTCTTCGCGGCTGTTCACGGCAAGCGCCACCCGTTCCAGTTCCAGCAGTGCGCCGGCCTTGAACTGGTCCTCGGGGAAATCGTTCACCGGTGTTCTCGGGATCCCACAGTTGACAACTGTTGGTGGCCGTCTTTTCTCGACGGTCTATTCAGATGTCAATGGTTATGCGGTCTCGCCGCTCGATCCCAACCTCGCTGCGGCTGCACAGCAGTCGTTGGCTGGATACTCCATCGACGCCAACCTCGATATCAACGGCGATGGCTTCCAGGATCTGCTGATCAGCGATCCCAGCAATCCCTCGCTTGGCCTGGATAATCAATACGCCATATTTGGCGGTGATTACTTCGATATCGGCACCCTCATCGGCACGCCCGCCGATGATACGCAGATTGGCACTCCGCTGGGTGATGTGATCTATGCACTGGAGGGTTCCGATGTCATCATCAGCAATGGAGGTCGCGATCTGATCCTGGCTGGATCCGGTAACGACGCGATCAGCATCATCGATGCGCGCTTCCGCCGCATTGATGGTGGCATCGGCGTGGACAGCCTCCAGCTCGAGGGGCAGGCGAATCAGGACTGGAACTTCAGTCTCAATACGGCCGCCATCAATCCTGCAGCTTTTTCGATTCGCCCGGGTAATCAGCTGCGTTCGATTGAGGCGATCTCCAGTCAGGGCTTTGGTGCTAACACTCTGCAGTTCGATGCAGCAGCCATCAACGCGATCAACAACAACCACACCGTGTTCCTCACGCCTGACGCCACTGACAGCATCCTGCTCAGTGATGATCTGCAACGTGACCCCTCTCGCGACACGGTGTATTCCGGGCTGCGCTGGAACGCCTATTCCGGCTCCACCAATGCGGCTCTTCTCTATGTGGCCGTTCCCAGTTCGCAGACCGCGCTGACCGCCTCCGGTGAGAACGTCTGGCTGGCGAGCCATGTCGGTGCTGTCGGGCCGCAGGCTCCGGCTGCCGCGCTCCTGGCGGAGGCATCGGTGAGTGGTGAACCGGCCGATCCCCTGCTCCCCAGGGCCATCGCTTCTGAGGTGGATCTCGGCAAGGGCCTCCGCCTGCGGTCCTTCAACGCCTTGGATCCCAGTGATGCGGTTCGCTTCGTGCTTGAGCGATCGGATGCCGGCGGACGTCGGGTGGTCATGTACACCACCACTTCGGTGAACAGCAATGCGGAAGCCGGTATTCATTACACCCCGGTGGTCGGTCTGGTGATCTTCGAGCCTGGCGATTCGCGCCAGGAGATCACGGTGCCGATCATACTTGAAGCCTTCCTAACTCGATCACCTTCCGCCGGTGCACGGCGCTGGTCAGCCTTCCTCGTCCTCCGAACAGAAGGCATC
>NZ_JBSYHW010000061.1:0-15735 GCF_056108345.1 Cyanobium sp. NIVA-CYA 375
TATAGCAACGTCAATGCCCCAGTAACCAAGGTGCATGACAATACCAGTCAAGAAATAATAATCATCACATCGGATAGGCTTGAGCTGGTCCTGGAGAGGTACCTGAAGAATCTTGAACGCAGGAAAGACTGGATTGCGCCTCTGAGCCTGCTGATTACAGTCGTAGCTACTTTTTCAACTGCAACTTTTAAGCAAGCATTCTTTAGCGCCGATACTTGGAGCGCTATATTCTTTTTGGTTGGGCTGCTTTCTCTTTTGTGGCTTATCAAGAGTAGCTTGGCTTCATTGAAAGCTCCTGCCATGGGTGATCTGATGAGTAAGATTAAGCAAAACTCTGAATCACAGTCAAACACCCTACTGCAGCGGGCGGGAAATCTTGACTCATCTGACAAAGCGTAGGCTGTAGCCCGCCACTAAGTTGGAGAGTTCGACCACAATTCTTTTCTCCTTGATCACTCTTGATCATGTCCAAGCCAACGTGGTCAACCGTTAAATCCGCTGCTTCTGAGCTGAGCCCAAAAGAGCTGCTCAGCCTGGTCGGTGAGCTGTATCGCCTCTCCAAGGGCAATCAGGCCTTCCTCCATGCCCGCTTCGCGGATGCGGAAGCCGCTATGGCGGATTGCAAGAAGGTCATCGCTGAATGCCTGAAGCCAGATGTGTCGCGCGATCGCCCTCTGCAGGTCGCCAAGGCCAAAAAGGCTGTTGCGGATTTCTGCAAGGCGGTTGCTGATCCGGTCGCCCATGCCGACCTGATGGTGTTCTTCCTCGAGCAGGGCAATGCCTTCACGCTGGAATACGGCGACATCGATGCGAGCTTCTACAGCGCCTTGGTGGCCATGGCCCGCCGCGCCGCCGAGGTGATCTGCAGTCTGCCCGTAGACCTGCAGGCGTCCTTCATGGAGCGGTTGGGAGAGGTTGTGCGCTCATCTTCGGGTATTGGCTGGGGCTATCACGACGACCTTGCGGATATCTACGCCGCCGCATTTCCTGATCGGCGTTGAGGAAATCTGACCCCGACCAGCTCACTGCTCACTCCAGCTCTGGATCCATCTCACGCACCGCCATCGCCACCACTCGCACGCTGCAGGCATGCCCGATCTCCCGCCAGCGCTCCAGCGTGATGCCCAGCCGCCCGAGCATCACCTCCAGCGGCTGACCCTCCCCCAACAACCTCTGCCCCCGCACATGCAGCTCCCGCCAGCGGCCCGGCACTGAGATCAGAAAGCCCTTGTCACGCAGGTAATGGGTGATCTCGCCGTTCACAAAGGGCCTGGCGTAGGCGATGAAGTGGTTGGGGCTGCGGCCGGGTCTGTGGATGTCGTAGCGGCGTGAGGCCTTGATCAGCCCGATCGCTGCCAGCTGCTCCAGGTCTTCTTTTGGGTGGCCGGTGCGACGGGCGTAGTTGGCCGCCACTTTCGCTGCAAAGGGCAGGTGCTCCACCACCAAGGCATCAGCAGCGGCATGAGGTGAGCGCAATGGCCCGCGCGCACGCACGGATCTTGTCACGCGTGCGTTGGCCTGCTGGGGCCTGGGGCGGTGGGTGTGTGGTGAGGTGCTCATCAGAAACAGGTGGGGTCGTGTCCCTCAGCGGGAGAACAGCAGCGGCCGGGGCGTGGCCGTGCCCTGGCCGCGCCAGTGCTGGTTCTGCAGCCAGATCACGCCCTGGCAGAAGGCGTCCACAAGGTCGTCATGAGGCCCGTTGGGAAAACCCAGCAGTTCGCTGATCAGGTCGTCATTGCCACGGCGAAACGCCAACTGGCCCGCCTCCATCAGCGGGGCCACGGCATGGGCGCGGCTCACCTTGCTGCCGGTGGGCCGCACAGCGATCAGGCCAGGGATCTGGCGCCGCAGCAGCTGGCAGACGGCCGGGCCGTTGGCGGCGTCCTCCACCAGCACCGCATCAGGGCTCTGGCCCTGCCCCAGCGCTCCCAGGGTCTGCCCGAGGAAGTTGACCACGCCCGGTAGATCGAGGCGGTGGTGCTGGCTCCAGAGCACTTCAATCCGGTGGGAACCGTTGTTCCTCGCTTCGGCTGAAGGGCTGACCTGAGAAGCACTGCGGTGGAGCTGCTCACCCCGTGCCTGGGCCTGGGCCACCGGGTGGCGGGCCTCCGGATCCGGCAACAGGCCAAGCAGGCAGAAGCCGCAGTAGTCGTTCTCCGCTCCCCCCTTGAAGCTCAGGTCGCAGCTCAGCACCACCGCTGCAAAGGGCCGTTGGTTTGCCCGGGGCCCGGGGGCAGGCGTGCCCGCAGCGGTGCGGATCCAGACGCGTTGGAACAGCAGGCCCTCTGCCGGTGAGGGGCGCTGCTGGTACAGCGCGTTCCACCAGTAACTGCCGGCGCGGATGCGGATCTGCTCGAGCTCCGCCAGCGGGAACCGTTCCGGGCAGAGCGGCTCACCGGGCTGTCGCCAGTCCGCCTCGATGCTGCAGGTGGCCGGAAACTGGATCTGCAGCTGGGGCGGTTCCGCTATGGCCGGCAGATTCAGCACCTGCCACTGCTGCGGTGCATCGCCGCTCTCCTGCTCCAGCAGCCAGCCGATCAGATCGTCCTGGTGCCAGCGGGTCAGCACCACCACCTGCGCGGCTCCTGCACTGCCGTTCACCCCTGGTTCAGCGCGGGTGAGCCAGACGGACTGGAACCACTCGATCAGCTTTTGGCGTTGGCTGGCGGAGTTGGCATCTTCTGGGCCCTTGTAGGGGTCATCGATGATCCCAAGGGCGTAGCCCTTGCCTGTGAACGGCCCGCGCACGCCGGCAGCGATGCACCCGCCGCGCTCGGGGGTGAGCCAGTTGCCCACAGCGGTGGAGTCCTTGGAGAGGGGGTGACCGACGGCGCGGTAGTAGTGCCGCGCCTCACGGCTATGGGCATAGGCCAGCTCCGCCGAATAGGAGGCGATCGCGCAGAAGCGTGTGGGGTAACGGCTCACCCAGTAGGCAGGGAACAGCTTCGACACCAGCAGCGACTTGCCCAGCCGCGGGGGGCAGCAGACGATCAGGCGGTTGAGCTCCCCATCAGCCACGCGCTGCAGCAGGGCGATCAGTCGCTCGGCCCAGGTGTGAAAGGCGTAGCCGGGATAAGCGGCCACGATGAAATCCCGAAAGGCCTGCTGGGCTTGGGGTCCGTGCTGCTGGCGGCAGGGGTCAGGAACATCCAGCAAGCCCCAGTCAGCCCAGAGGTCGGTAGTTGGATCGAGAAGCAGACCGGCCATCAGCTTCTGCCCCCTGTTGCCTGCCCGTCTGGTGCCTTGAGAGGAGCCCGCAGCAGCCCACCGATCTCAGCGATCACCCGGAACGCGCCGACAGCGGCATTGAACTGGCCCGCATCCATCGCCCGGCGGGCGCAATCGTTGAGGGCAAAGATCTGCTCAGCCTGATGACGGCGGCGGTCAGAGATCAGCTCCTGAACCATGCGCTCACGCGCCAAGTTCAGGTATCGGTTGACCGTCTGGGTGTTGTGGATTCCCCAGTTCTCACGAGCATTTTCAATGATCTGCACCAGAGGTAGGCGCTGAGCCACCCAGAGCTGTGCCTGAGCAATGCGCCGTTCCACCTCCAGCCGCGAGGGCCTGGGGGTGAGTTGAACCGCCACGCCCTTGGGGCGGCGCGGTGGATTGGCATGGCCGATCGGCCTGGCCGGATCGGTGGGCTCATGCAGCGGCTGGCCGTTGTCGTCCTCTGCGCTGGCCGCAGCGCGCAGCTCCTCCACTGGATCGGCAGAAGGCAGAGCGTTGGTACGCGGCGGCATCAGCTCAGAACGGTTGGTCCTGGGTCTTCGGGGGGCGGATGGTCCAGAAGGGCTTGCCGCGCTTCTCCGTCGCACTCCCCTGCTGGATTGCCGCGTCCTTTGCGGCCTTGAGCTGCTGCTCGATCTGCTGCACCGCAGCCGGGAACGCGTAGCTCAGCCGCCCGCTGCTGTGGGCAAAGGCCCAGTCGTTGTGGGAGAAGGAGGGATCCAGCTGGCCGGTCACCATGGCATCGCTGAGGGCGTCTAGCAGCGGTTCGAGCTGCTGCTCCAGTTGCTTCTGCTGCGTCTTGATCGCGGTGACAGCATCGAGCAGTGCATCGATGGCGTCGGCCCCATCCGTCGCACCACTTGGTGCGCCTGACGGCGCAGGAGCGGCTTCAGCAGTGGCAGCAGGCATCACCATGAGCACGGCGTTCAGAGGCCTGCAGGCCAGAGCCCACCAGGGGCTTCACTGTATGGGCTCTGGTCTAAGAGCCGCAATCACAAGGGCTGTTAATTCCTAACCAGTCTCCCCCCGTACTCAGAAGGGCCTGTGGGCGAAGCAGTAACCGCTCCAGGCGGCAGCCCAGGCCGCCAGGCACTGCTCACGGCTGTAAAAGGTGCTGCAAGAGGCTTCGCCGGGCTTGCTCCAGATCGTCTGGCCCAGCTCGTAGTGGTTTCCCTGGGCGGTCTCCAGCACCATGTAGCCGCCGAGCTGGGCGGCGGTGGAGTAGGGCCGGCCGTGGGCCGAGAGGGTCTTGAGGTCGTAGAGCACCCGCACCTCGCGTCCCCGCCGCTCGCTCAGCGCCGGGGACACGTAGGCGCCATCGAAGGCCCCGGCCACGTTGCGGGTGAGGCAGCAGGTGAGCCGCTCGCTGGCGATTACCCGCACCTCCTCCCAGAGCGGCAGCTGCAGCAGCGGCAGGATCCAGTCCCGGTACTGGTGATGGCCAGGGAGAGTCTCGGTATCGAGCAGGGCCTCGCTGGCACTCTTGCCCACCAGGAAGCGGGCCTGGCTGTAGCCCTCCAGGGCTGCGTGCACGGTGGTGCCGCGCGGCTCCCAGATCGGCCGCTTGGCCTCAATCGAGCGCTTGGCGGTCTCGCTGAGGCCATGGGCCAGCACGCCCGTGATCGACACCGGGAACAGGTGATTCCCCAGCCAGTAGCGGTGGGCCGCCTCATCCCGCCAGAGGCCGGGGATGGGCTCCAGCCAGGTGGCGGTCAGCATGGCCGTTTCCCCTGCAACAGCCCGTGACGGTGGGCGTCACAGCCGAAATCCCGCTCCAGAGCTGGGATTGAGCAGGCCCCGTGACGTTGTAACTCTCTTTCTCTAAACAGAAGCATTAGCAAGCAGCAGTGTGTCTTTACGCAGGTGTGCATGGGTGCCTATGTGTGTGTGAGGGTGTCTATCCCCGCCGAAAAGCGTCACAGCGTTACAGCCGCTGGGATCGGCTGCGCTGCAGTCGATCTGGGCATAACGGTGGGGTGTTGCGGGGTGTCATGGCTGTGACGCTCGGGCTCAGAGAACCGCCAGTGGTATCGCCACCGCCCGCGTGACCATGCCGGCACCGCAGAAGCGCACCGGCCCGCGGCGCTGGGCACCGGCCAGGCGCAACAGCACCACCGCCCAGCCATGGGCCCAGGCCGTCTCCCGCAGGATCTGCGCCACCGGCTCGGCCGTGTTGCTCACCAGCAGATGGGGCGGCTCCAGCCGCAATCCCTGGCGGGCCAGGGATTGCGCTGCCAGCTCGGCGCTGATCTCCAGGTCATGGGCCTGGTGGGCGGCAAGCTCCACCAGCTCACCGATCGTGCGGGTGACGGTGCGATCGGGGCACTCCACCCGCAACGGGTGCTGCAGGATCGTCTGGATGCAGCGCTGCTCATCGCTGAGCTCGGTGCTCTGGCTGTAGCTCTCCCAGTCGTGGCAGGCGATGCACTGCTCGGCCTCCTCCTGGGTGGGCACCACATCGCTGAGCAGCGACCAGGCCCCGGCCATCAAGGTGCCGTACTGATCCCCCAGGCGCTGGGAGTCGAAGTGCCGCGCCGCCGCCCTGGTGAACACCCCTTCCGCCTGGCGGATCATCGGGATCAGGCCCACGGTGCGGGCGATCAGCCGCCGGCCCAGCTCGCTGGAGATGTGGCGATCGAGGTCCCGATCCAGCGAGGCCCAGTGCATTTCACGCTCACCTTTGGGCAGCTCGGCGGGGTTGCGCAGGGTGAGCTGGGCAAAGCGGCTGCGATCGGCCCCCTGCTTGAGAGCAGTGGCGATCGAGCTGAGCAGGAACATCGAGCGCACCCGGTAGCGGCTCACCTCGCCGCTCGGGGAGCCCTTGAGCAGGGAGGCCCCGCTCTCGCTGCTGGCCACCCGTGCCAGCGACAGGATCCCCTGCATCCGCTGCTGATCCGGCCGCTCGTTGCTTTCGGCCTCATCGAACACCACCGGCACGGCGTCGGAGCAGATCGACTGGCGCAGGGCGGCTTCTGTGGTCGAGCCGCTCACCAGCAGGGCGAAATCGCCCAGCAGGGGGGTGATGTAGCGATCGAGGATCGCGCTCTTCCCCGAGCCCGCACCGCCCGTCAGCCAGACGTGGGGCCGCCAGCGCAGGGAGCCGCAGATCGGGCTGAGCACCACCCAGCCCACCAGCAGCGTGCCGGAAGCAGGCACATCCCAGTGGAAGCGGTTGGCGATGCTCACGATCACCGCCGCCTCCTGCACTGAGAGGGGCTCCACATCGCCCGGCCCATCCAGGCGCGGCATGCGCTGGTAGACGTAGCGCGAGCGAAAGGGAGCGGTGATCAGGTGCTCCCCCTCGGGGGTGACGAGCCGATCGCCGAGGTGCAGCAGCGGCCGGCCGTCATCCCACCAGGCCCCGCGCCCGCGGATGCGATCGGGGGTGAACAGCCCGGCGGCGATCGAGCGCTCGTAGAGGTCGCTGGCCACCGCCGACCAGTTCACGCCGGTGCGGCTCGGGTAGAGGGTTTCCCAGTGGGCCAGCGGCGCCAGGGCAATCAGATTGGTGGCGGTGTGGGCCGAGCGGGCCAGGCGCAGCACCTGCCCGGTGCGGCCCGAGCGGTAGTAGCTGGCCTCGCCGTCGTAGCCGAGGCACTGGAATGGCTCCCTCCCACCGCCGCCAGCAGGGGAGTCAACGGAAGCTGGCTCCTGCTCGTCAGCGTTTGATGCCTCCACCGCGGCTGCTTCCGCTGCAGGTAGGGGCTGCACCCACTGCTGCAGGTGCTCGGCTGCTTCCGCCGGGTTCCACTCGGCGTTGGCCAGATCCCAACCTTGCGGCAGCTCGGCCGGCGGTTCCACCAGCTGCACGCGGCAGCCCTGACCCCTCAACAGAGAAGCCAGCCGCGCCATGGCCTTGCGGCCAGGCGCGTCGGCATCGGGCCAGAGCGTCACCGCCCGCCCCGCCAGCCCCAGTGGGGCCAGCGGCTGCCAGTCGGCCTTGGCGATGGCGTTGGTGCCGTTGGCCCAGCTGATGACAACGTGCTCGGGGAATAGCCGGGCAGCGGCATCAGCGGTTCCTTCTCCTTCCACCACCAGCACGGGTACCTCGGGGCGTTCGCCCAGGCCCGGCAGTCCGTAGAGCGGCCGGGGTGCAGGCCACTCGCAGGAGAAGGGATCGCGCCGGCTGGGCCGGTGCCAACCGCCATCGAGCCACACCCGATGCAGGAAGACCTTGCGGCCCTTGCCGCCCAGGCAGAGCCGCTGGATCCAGAACAGCGGGTTCCCCGCCGCATTGCGGTAACACCACTGGGCGATGGCGCCCTGGTCCAACGCCGGCGGCTGGGCGTCAGCAGGTGGGAGCTCAGGTTGCCGCCAGGGCCGGCTGCCATGACCTGGAAGTCCAGTGACGGCAGAGGGCTTGCCGCCGTTGCCGTTGCCGGTGCTCACCGGCTGGGGCCGATGCCGTCCAGTGCCGTCCGGCTCCAGGCCCAGGTAGCGCTCCACCTCCTCGCAGGCCTGGCGGAAGCTCCAGCGGCGCACCCGCATCAGCAGGTCCATCCCGGTTCCGCCGCCACCCAGGTGGTCCTTGCCGCCGCACTGGTTGCAGAACCAGGAGCCACTGCCGTCCCGATCGTCAAAGCGATACCGGTCCCGCCCCCCGCAGGCGGGGCAGGGCTGATGGCGGTTGCTGAGCTGCTCGGCTTGCAGCCCCCCAAGCACCTCAAGGATGTCCCGCCAGCGGCCCGAGGCCGCCGTCATCACGTCGCTTGCCATGGGTGTCTCCACGGCTCAACGACGTTCAGCGGATGTCGCCAACACGGGCCCTGGCATGGCCATGCCAGTCCGCTCTGCCGCGATCACGGCATCGATCACCTGGCGCAGCACCGCCGAGCGACTGAGGGCGCCGTGGGAGCGGCGCTGATCAAGCCAAGCCAGCTGCGCCTCCGTGATGGAGACGCTCAGAGGCGGCGCAAAGGAAGCCATGAATGCCTGAAGTTCTGAGCACAGCCTAAGCGTACCCGGCAAGGCTTGATAAATTGAACATTGCTGAGCCCCTCTGCTCAGCGCAAAGCCTGTCGTCATGCCCATGGCCCCGATCGTCCTGCGTGACTACCAGCAGCAGTTACTGGCCGACCTCCGCGCCGCTCTCAAAGTCCACCGGCGGGTCTGCGCCGTGATGCCCACGGGTGCCGGCAAGGGCCAGACCATCGGGGCGATTGTGCAGGGCGCGGCCTGCAAAGGCCGGCGGGTGCTGGTGCTGGCCCACCGGGCCGAGCTCATCGAGCAGCTCACCGGCACCGTGCGGGCTTGGGGGTTGGTGCCCGACGTGGTCTCCCCCGGCATGCGGCTACAGGGGCGCCAGGTGGCGGTGGGCTCGGTGCAGACCTTGGCCCGGCGGCTGGAGCAGTTGCCGCCGCCGAATCTGATCATTCAGGACGAGGCCCACCACCTGGTGGCCGGCAACGTCTGGGGCCGGATCATCGAGGCCTGGCCAGGCGCCCACCTGATCGGCAAGACCGCCACCCCCGAGCGCCTCGACGGCAAGGGGTTGGGCGTAGAGGCCGGCGGCTATTTCGAGGCCCTGGTGCTGGGGCCCTCAGCGGCCTGGCTGGTGGAGCATGGCTGGCTGGCCCGCCCCACGGTGTTCTCCTGGCCTGGAGCCAGGAACAGCAAGCTGCGCCCGCGGATGGGCGAATACAACCTTGAGCAGGCGGCTCAGGCCTTCGGGGACCGGGCCGCCATCGGCGATGCGGTGTCCCACTACCGCCATCGACTGCACCCGGGAACGGCGATCTGCTTCTGCTGCACCATCGAGCACGCCGAGCAGATGGCCGGCGCCTTCCGCGCTGCGGGAATCCGGGCCGCGTCGGTGAGCGGCGGCACCCCTGCCGAGGAACGCAAACGCCTGATCGCCGGGCTCGGCACCGGCGAGGTGGAGGTGCTCACCAGCTGCATGATCATTTCCGAGGGCACTGACATCCCCTCAGTCGGCGGCGCAATCCTGATGCGGCCAACCGCTTCCTTGGGCCTCTATCTGCAGATGGTTGGCCGGGCCTTGCGTCCCGCGCCAGGGAAGAGCGAGGCGGTGATCCTTGATCACGTCGGCAACGCCCATCGCCACGGCCTGCCCACCGATGAGCGCGAATGGAACCTGGCCGGCCGCAGGCGCCGCGAAGGAGTCTCGATCCCGATCAAGGACTGCCCGGTGTGTTTCTGCAGCTGCCCCACTGCTGCGCAGGTGTGCCCGGAATGTGGCCACCTGTTTCTTGTCGAGGAACGCGATGAGCAGCGCCGCGGGCTCCAGCAGCTTGAGGGCGAGCTTGTTGAAGTCACGGGGACCCGCCATCGGCCCAAACCCAACCAGCAGCAACGGCCCCGGCGCACGCACCCGGCAGCCGGTTGCCGGACCTTCGAGCAGCTGCTGCAGCGCGAGCAGGAGCGCGGCTACAAACCCGGCTGGGCCAGACACGTCTGGGCTGCCAGGCAGCACAACAAGGCCAACAGCAGTACGCTTTGACGTACGGGTGAAGGCCATGTCATGACCACCGTGTCCGCCACAGAAGCCCGCAAGCGGCTCTATGCCCTGATCGACGAGGTGGGGCAGTCCCACGAGCCTGTGCAGATCACCGGCAAGCGCAGCAACGCCGTGCTGCTGTCCGAAGACGACTGGCGCGCCATCCAGGAGACCCTGCATCTGGTCTCGATCCCGGGCATGCGTGAGTCGATCCTTGAAGGCATGGCCACTGAGGTGAGCGAACTGAGCAGCGAACCGGGCTGGTGAGCTGGACTGTTCTTTTCACCAAGCAGGCCCAGAAGGACGCCCGCAAACTCGCTTCCGCATCCCCTGCTCTCAAGCAGAAAGCTCAGGGCCTGCTGGACATCCTGGCCGTTGACCCCTATCAGCAGCCACCTCCCTACGAGGCCCTGGTCGGCGATCTGCGAGGGGCCTGCTCAAGGCGCATCAACATCCAGCACCGTCTCGTCTACCAGGTGCTGGAGGAGGAGCGGATCGTGAAGGTGCTGCGCCTCTGGAGCCACTACGAGTAATCCCGCCCGGCAACAGGAGGCATGGCCTCCTCCCCTAGCGAACACGAGATCCAGCAGCGCATTCGCCTGGCCTGCGGCCGCGGTCCGGTGCGGCTCTGGCGCAACAACACCGGCGCCCTAGTCGACCAGCAGGGGCGCTTCGTGCGCTTCGGGCTGTGCACTGGCAGCAGTGACCTGATCGGCCTGCGCGCGCTGGAGATCACGCCCGAGCTGGTCGGACAGCGGCTCGCCCAGTTCGTCGCCCTGGAGGTCAAGACAGCCCAGGGCGTACTCAGCTCGGAGCAGCGGGCCTTCCTGAGGCTCGTTCAGGAGCTCGGTGGCGTAGCAGCGGTCTGCCGCTCCGTGGAGGAGGCCGAACAGCTGCTTTGCACCCCGAGGCAAGTGCTGCTGGGACACTGATGGATCCGGCAGAACTGCAGCAGCGGCTGAGGCGTCTCGCACAGGCCCACCCAGACGAGCACCCCTACACCCTTGCTCTGAGATTGCAGGCAGAGACAGGGAAGGTGATGACTGGGCAGCTTGCCAAGCACATCCTGCAGAGGCTCGGACAGGATCGGACCTGATATGCCAGGACGTGTCAGGAAGTGACTAGGAGTGCCAAGCTTGCCGTATGGTTCGGAAAATCCCATTCAGGATCCTGAACGTGGCCATCACCTACGCGGAGCTGCTTGAGCGCCAGGAGGAGAACCGCACAGCGTTCGGTCGGATGCTGCTGAACTGGCGAAGAACCAACGGCTGGACCCAGTACACCGCCTGCAGCTGGGCGGAAGAAGCGGGCTTTGAGGCAATCAGCTACGGCAACCTCTCGGTGATCGAGCAGGGCAAGGCCGGCGAGCTGCGCCAGAAAGCCTTCTGGCAGCTGGGCGAGCTGAACCGCCGCATCGCCGAGAAGGACTGGGGCCCGGTCAAGAGCCAGGCGATCAAGGAGAAGCTCGAGAACGCCATCCCGCTGGGAGACGACGAATCCCCGGCTTGGACGCCCCTGGAGCTCTGGGCCTGCTACTGCGGCCTAAGAGATGTGCCGGCAGCGTTCCGCACCACGCCCGCACCGACCGTTGGTCAGCGCAAGGCCACGGAGCTATCCAGTAAGTGGCGCAACCAGATGCGCCGGGTCGTCGACGAATGCGGCCTCGAACCAAGCGATGCCCTCAGCTCCCTGGCGGTTGAGGCGAGCGAAGAGCATCGCAAGCGCTTCTTTGCCGTCCTCACGGGCTTCGGTGACTACAAGCCGGAGGAGCTGGCTCCACTGTGGGTCGAGAGCGACCTTTACCTGCCCAAGCGCTGGCTGGACCAGTGGGAGGCGGCCAACAGGAAAGACACCAAGCCCAACGGCCGCAGAGGCAAGAAGCCAGTCAAGGCCTGATGGCTAGGAATTAACAGCCGCTGTTAGTGCGGCTATCAGAGAACAGTGCTAATTTTCGGATCAGCGGGCAACCGCCCGATTCGATCCGTCATGGCTCCACCCCCCAGGCCTCCAGAGGCCGGCATTGAGGCGCCGCCGGCCGTCCTGGCCGACGCCACCCCCGAGCAACAGCTCACCCTTGCCCTAGCCAGTTTTCAGGCCGAGGTGTCCCCCATCACCGCTGGCGATCTGGCGGAGGTGGTGCACGCAGCCCGCCCCGCCTTCCGCCGCGGGATCAGCTGGTCCGCTCATTTGCGTGAGCAGCAAGGGCGCTCCAGGCTGCAGGTCACGGTGATGCACGTCGCCGGAGCCGAGCTCTGCAGCGAGTACTGGGCCGATGAGGCCAGCGACCTGGCCGAAACGACCGGCCTGATGCTGGCGATGCTGCTGGGCATTCCTGTGTCTGCACAAGCTCGGGCTGTACAGCCCTGTGCTGCTGCAGAAGATCAGGCTGCCGACAAGTCTGACGTGGTCGCTCCGCAGAAGACTTGCCCCGATCAGCAAGCCGACGATCCGTCTCCACAGGATCCAGTCCCACTGGCTGAATCCACGGATGACGGCACTTCTGCAGACGCTGATCCAGCCCTGGCCCCGCTCTCCCCTGAGGAGGTCGGCGAGGTCCACCGCCGCGTCCTCGAACTGCCCCAGGCGACACGTCAGGAGCTGACCAAAGCCTTCCGCGAGCACTTCCAGGTGCCGCGCAACGCCCGCTCCATCGGTGATCGCATCACCCAGCGGCAGCACAGCTTGTTCATCGAGCTCTTCCTCGAAGAAGCGCAGGGCCAGGTGCAGGCGGAAGCTCCTGTGGAACCAGGCCCATGAGCGAGAGACATCGCCCCCGGCCGCCACGCCGCTACGGCGAGCAACCCCGTTCTCAGGCTGGTCGCCATTTCATCCAGACCCAGGTGCGCACCGATGTGTACCTGCGGCTCCGCGAGGTGATGGAGACCCACAACCTCTCCGCCAGCGGAGCGGTGCATCACCTGCTGCGCGAGCGCTTTGGCTTGCCGCCCCTGCCCCCGTTCGATCAACACCCGATTTCCACCGATTCATCCGATGGCTAAAGACATTTTTCGCAGCCCCCTCGCCGAAGTGCGTTGGGCCCACCTGATCACCCCCCGGCATCAGCTCGACAAGAGCAAACCCAAGGCCTGGACAGCAGACCTACTGCTCCCAAATAGGGACGAGAAGGCCCAGTCCTTCCTTCTGGCGATGGAGGACCAGTTCATCGCCCTGCACGGCAGCCGCAAGCGCCGAGCCGAGAAGGGCTTCCCCTGGAAGCCCGACAAGGAGAAGCCGAGCGACATCACCGTGGTGCGCTTCAAGGTGCCGCAATTCCAGCGACGCGATGGCTCTCTTTCTGATGGCCCCCGCATCGTCGATGCCAGGAAGCAGCCCTGGGACGGGGCCGCTATCGGAAACGGCTCCAAGGTGGTTGTCGCCTTCGACATCTACGACTGGGATGGCGAAAACGGCTGCGGCATGACCTTCCAGCCGCGTGCCGTTCAGGTCGTCGAGTTCGTGCCGTACGAGCAGGTCGATCCCACCGATGGCTTTGAGGAGGTCGAGGGCTACACCACCGCCGGTAGTGGTGCCGGTGATTGGAACACTGGCGCTGCAGACGACGGCGAGGAGTTGTTCTGATGCCGCTCGATCGTCAGGGCATCAACCCCGGGGCCTGGAGCGGCAGGCCCCCTCACCGGCCCGCTCCCCAGCTCCCTGCCTTCTGCCGCACCCGCCGGCCAACCGTCATGGTCACGGCCTCCAGCCTTGCCGGGCTGCGCGGCTTGGTGCTGCTGGGGCTGGCGTTTCAGCTGAGCACCCTGCTGCTCGTGCTCGCCGGGCCCGTGCCGCCGCGACCAATGGCCAGCACCAACACCGTCTTCCGCCCCGATGCCGGCAGTGATGCCGGTGAGGTTCCACCCATCACACCGCTTTCAGCCCGATGAACAACACAACTTCAAGCGCCATTGTTCCCTTTGACTTCGAAGGCAACCAGCTCCGCGTCTTCGCTGACGAGCACGGCGACCCCTGGTTTGTCGCCACCGATGTCTGCAGCGTGCTGGGGATCGGCAATCCTCGTCAGGCCACGACCCGACTGGATGCCGACGAGAAGGGTGTCATTTCAACTGACACCCCTGGCGGTGTGCAGGCCGTGGCCACGGTGAATGAACCTGGTCTCTACACCTTGGTTCTCGGCAGCCGCAAGCCGGAGGCCAGGCGCTTCAAGCGTTGGGTCACACACGAGGTTTTGCCGGCGATCCGCCGGACAGGGCGCTATTCCGTGCCTGGCCTCGCGCCCACGCCGGCATCCTTGCCCTCAGACAAGCAGGACAGCGTCGGGGCTCTGTTGCTGATTGGTCAGGCCGTCGCCCAGGTCCCCGGCGTGAAACCCGGTATCGCCATGGCAGCAACGCTCACCTGCATTCAGGAAAACACTGGGCTGGCGACCGAATCCCTGCGGCGAGCCCTGCCGGCAGCGGAGGACCCGATCTGCTCACTCAATGCCACGGGGCTCGGGCAGCTGTTGGGGATGAAAGCCAAGGACACGAACCAACACCTCGCAGCCTGCGGGCTGCAGATCCGCAATCAGCGTGGGGAATGGGAACTCACCAATGCCGGCCAGCATTGGGCAGAAGCCCTGCCCTATTGCCGCGGCGGCCACAGCGGCTACCAGATCCTCTGGAATCCCGCCGTGGTCAGCGTGCTCCGGGAGCTGGCCTGATGGAGAACCACACGACGCCACCCCCATCCGGACGTCACCGGGTCTGGGTGACGACGGCCGAAGCTTGCGCTGCTCTTGGGATGAGCCGCGAGACCCTCCGTCAGCTACGGCTGCGGGGGGTGCTCACCCCGGGCAAGCACTACCGCCGCTGGGGCTGCACCCAGGGCCGGGGGCCGCTCCAGTGGCATCTGGAGAACGTGGAGTCCACCATCACAGGGTGGAGCCGGCGGAATCTGCAAGCGTGAGCCAAAAGGCAGCACTTCGTTACCGGTCAAAGTAGTTCAGTTAGAGCAAGGGGAGTACGAGCAGACTCCAGGTATGAACTGCCAGGTGGCCAAAACGGCCTAGCCGCTGGGGGTTCTCGTGGTAGGAGGTAAAATTAGAGCGGGGCTCAAGTTTTGGCATTGTGGCTGACCTTTCAAAACTCACCGGCATTGGGCTGGCAGCAGGCGTCACCGCAGCCAGGAAGATGCGGCAGGGATTAGACAAGAGCGGTCAAGCACTTGCCGTTGCAGCTGGATCAGTCGCGGCCTCGCTGAGCGAGCTGAATAACTTCGCTCTCGATCCCCAACTGGTGAGTCGAATCACCTCAGCGGCATCAAACCATGGCATTGCCATTGCTGATCTCGTCGCAAAACTCCCCGGTGATCTTGAAAACTACGGCACAGCGGCTGTCGATGCCTTCCTGAAGGGAGGCGATGCCAGAGGCAAGGAGTGGTCCCACATCCAGAGCCAGTCCAATGCGCCCCATCTCGCCTCGAATCCAGCAAATGCGATCTGGGAAGACGGCACCATCAACAACAGCCGAAACTCGGTAGATATGTCGTGGCACGAGCGAGCTCATGCCAGCGTTGATAACCATATTGATGCTTTGCTTGCCGCTGCCCAGACGCCTGAGTTTTGGCAGCGAACACTGGGAAATGCGGTGGAAGCCAGCGTCTACTCAGCTGCCATCGCGGCAGTTGATCAACTTCTCACTTATCGCGACGAACTGATCAATGGCAGTCCACAGGTAAGAAAAGATCGACTGATTCAGATTTTGCAGACCAGTGGCTTAATGGCAGCTGGAGCCCTGCCGGTTTCCGTTTTCTTGGCAATTGCACTGATGCTGGTGCCTGGGCTCACCTTTGTAATGGGTCCTCTGGGCATCCTTGGCACGGCTGGCCTGGGAATCCGGTTGCTTTCCTCCGCGATCCGTAATCCCAGCAGGCAGGAGCGGGAGATGACCCAACATCTCCGGAACGTACTTCAAGAAAAGCTTTATTCCATCCAGCGAGATCGCACTGGAAACGTCACCATTACAGTTCGAGCCCCCCAGTTTCAGGAAAGTTGTCACCCCTCTGATCAGTACATCCGGGGGCTTGAGGACATGACTAATGCGTCGATA